>JAWXUJ010000020.1:0-11184 GCA_044432765.1 Eubacteriales bacterium
AGAATATTATAACATGAAAGGTGGTTATTCTATGCCTCTACTCTATCTCAGCCCCTCCACCCAGGAGTTCAACCCCTACATCACCACAGGCGATGAGGAATATTGGATGAATCAGCTGGCAGACCGTATGGAGCCATATCTCCTGGCAAACGGCATCGACTTCGTCCGCAACGACCCCAGTGGCAATGCCGCCACCTCCATTCGTCAGTCCAACATGGGAAGCTACGACTTCCACTTAGCTCTCCACTCCAATGCCGCCCCAGACAGTCTGTCCGGCAAACTGCGGGGCATCGATGCCTACTACTACCCCACCAGTTTGGACGGCGCAAGAATGGCGGATTTGATGGTGGAAAACCTAAAATCCGTCTATCCCCTCCCCGACAAAATCCAGACTCGCCCCTCCACCATCATCGGTGAGGTGGGCAAAACCCGTGCCCCATCGGTGCTGATGGAGTACGGCTACCACGACAACCAGGAGGATGCCGACTGGCTGGTGGCAAATCTGGACTCCGTGGCAGAGGCCACCGTCCGCGCCGTCACCGAATACTTCGGCCTGCCTTTTCTGCAACCCCAAGCCCCCAAATCCGCCATCGTCACCATCCAAGACGGCAACCTAAACCTACGCGGTGGCCCCGGCACCGCCTTCCCCATTGTGGCAAAACTCCCCAACGGTGCCATCGTCCAAATCCTAAACCAATTCAGCGGCTGGAACGTGGTGGAATACGAGGATTTTGTAGGCTACGCAGACAGCAAGTATTTGATGATTAACAATTAAGAACGGCTCTATTGAGAAATAATATGTAGACAAAATCATGCTCAAAAATCAAGGTTTACAAATAGGGAAATGTCGCCAATGACGGCATTTCCCTATTTCACATCTCGCCCGCAGGCGATAATCGTTAATCGTTAATCGTTAATCGTTAATCGTTAATTGCTCGGCATAACTTTGGTGTTGACATACCCCATGACCCAGCCTTGTTCTTTGTGGCAGACAGGGCAGATTTTCCAGGGTTCTAGGCCTTGGTGGACGTGACCGCAGTTGATGCAGCGCCAGACTTTGGGTTGCTCTTTTTTATACAGAGTTTTTTGGGTAAACTCCTCCTGTGCCTGTTGGAACACGGTGTGGTGTACCCCCTCAATCTGAGCAATCATCTTCCACAGAGTGGCGGCTTCGGGGAAGCCTTCCTCTTTGGCGATTTGGGCGAAGGCAGGGTAGACGTTGGCGTACTCGTCAATCTCCGCGTCGGCGGCGAATTGGAGATTTTGGGCGGTATTGCCAATCTGATAGGGATAACCCGCCTCGAATTTCAGGTTGTTGATGGGCTTGCCCGCCAATTTCACCATCATTTCCCAGTATTCCTGTGCGTGGATTTTCTCGTTGGCACTGGTGTGCTCAAACATCCGCGCCAGGTATTCTTCCCCTTCGGTGCGGGCTTGTTTTGCATAGCTGTCGTAGCGATTTCGGGCTTGGGATTCCCCCGCAAAACTGCGCCCTAGGTTCAAAATGGTCTGTGATTGCATAAAATCCATAAAAACACTCCTTAATTTTTAGAATTATTGCTAGTTTACCCACTTTGCCCCCTTGCAAACCAGAAAAAAACTTGCTATAATAGGCTTAACACACTAAATTGTAAAAGTGCCAAAAGCCTCCTTTTGAAAGGAGGTGCCCATGAAATGGGTGGAGGATTAGAACGTTGCAAAAACCTGACAAGCTCGAATCCTCAGTCAGCTACGCTGACAGCTCCTTTCCAAAGGAGCCTTTTTCCTTACCCTACATGATTCCATTCCAAAATTCAGATACAAAAGGAGAATAACAATGATTCAGATTTTAAACAAAGGATGTTTTTACTGTGGTGGCAAATTTGTGCCCACCAGCGACGTGGCTGTAGCCCAGGCCAAAACAGGCACCATGGCCTATCAAATTCTGTCCGCCCACAACACCTCTGGGAACATGGACTTTTTGAAAATCAAATTTGATGCCATGGCCTCCCATGACATTACATATGTGGGCATCATCCAAACCGCCCGCGCCTCTGGCCTTGAGAAATTCCCCCTGCCCTACGTCATGACCAACTGCCACAACTCCCTCTGCGCCGTTGGTGGTACCATCAACGAAGACGACCACGTCTTCGGCCTGTCTGCCGCCAAAAAGTACGGTGGTGAGTTCGTCCCCGCCCACCAAGCCGTCATCCACAGCTATATGCGTGAAATGTACGCTGGCGGTGGCAAAATGATTCTGGGCTCCGACTCCCACACCCGCTATGGCGCTTACGGCACCATGGCCATCGGCGAAGGAGGCCCCGAGTTGGTAAAACAACTATTGGACAAGACCTACGACGTGGCCTATCCCCCTGTGGTCGCCATCCACATGACTGGTAAACCCAGAATTGGTGTTGGCCCCCAAGACGTTGCCCTGGCTCTCATCGGCGCAACCTTCAAGGCTGGCACGGTGAAGAACTCCGTCATGGAATTCATCGGTGACGGCATCGCCAACCTGGCTATGGACTACCGCAGTGGCATCGACGTGATGACCACGGAGACCAGCTGTCTCTCCTCCATCTGGGCAACCGACGAAACTGTCCAAAAATCTCTGGAAGTCCACGGTCGCGGTGACGATTACAAGGCCGTTGCCCCCGCTGACGGCGCCTACTACGACAACGTCATCGAAGTGGATTTGTCCCAAGTGGAACCAATGATTGCACTGCCCTTCCACCCCTCCAACACCTACACCATCCGGGAATTCAACGAAAATATGGAAGAAATTCTGGCAAAAGTGGACGAGGAAACCGTCCGCATTTTGGAACTGTCCAAAAAACCTGAACCGCTTTCCTCCAAAATCAAGGACGGCAAATTCTATGCCGACCAAGGTGTCATCGCCGGCTGTTCTGGCGGTACCTACCAAAACCTGGTGAAGTCCGCAGAAATTCTGGATGGCGCACCCATTGGCTCCGACTTCTTCGGCCTCAGTTGCTACCCCGCCAGCCAACCGGTTATGATGGAACTGTCCAAAACCGGGGACATGGGCAAATTGATGGCCTCTGGTGCCACCATCCGCTCTGCATTCTGTGGCCCTTGCTTTGGCGCAGGGGACGTGCCCGCCAACGGTGCTTTCTCCATCCGTCACTCCACCCGCAACTTCCCCAACCGTGAAGGCGCAAAGCCCGGTGACGGTCAAGTGGCCTATGTTGCCCTGATGGACGCTCGCTCCATTGCCGCTTCTGCCCTCAATGGCGGTGCCATCACCTCTGCACTGGACTTCCCCGGTCTCACCGAAGACCCCACCTATATGGATTACAACTTCGATGAATCCCCATACGGTCGCGTCTACCACGGTGTTGGCAACCCCCACACCAGCGCCGAGCTGGTCTTTGGCCCCAACATCGCCGACTGGCCCACCCAAATCCCCCTGCCCGAAAACCTGTACCTCACCGTGGCATCCGCCATTTACGACCCTGTCACCACCACCGATGAACTGATTCCCTCCGGTGAAACCTCCTCCTACCGCTCCAACCCCTTGAAGCTGTCGGAATTCGCCCTGAGCAGAAAAGACCCCGCCTATGTAGGCAGAGCCAAGGCCATTCAAAAATGGGAGAAAAAGCGTCGTAAGAACCCCAACTCCGCACTGGAAGTCCTGGATGGTCACGACCCCCACACCACCGGTTTGGGTAGCTTGGTCATGTCCATCCGCCCCGGTGATGGCTCTGCCCGTGAGCAAGCCGCCTCCTGCCAACGCGTGTTGGGCGGTTGCGCCAACTTGTGCCAAGACTTCGCTACCAAGCGTTACCGCAGCAACGTGATGAACTGGGGTATGGTGCCATTCACCGTGGACAACATTGCAGACCTGAACATCCAACCTGGGGACAAGCTGTATGTGGAAGGCATCCGCGATGCCCTCATCAACGGTGACACCGCCATCGACGGTATCCTGACCCAAGAAGGCGTGTCCAAAACCATCCCCCTGAAACTGGAAAATCTAGCAAAGGAAGACCGCGACATCATCCTAAGCGGCTGCCTCATCAACTATTACGGCCAATGATATGAGGAAACGAATTCGCCTGCCCGGTTTTGACTATGCCAGCCATGGTGCCTATTTCATCACCATCTGCACCCATCACCGGCAGTCTATTCTATCCACCATCTCCGTAGGGCAAGAGCAAAGCCCTTGCCCTACGGTGGGTGCGGTGATTTGCGCCTTAAAATCGCTGTCCACCAAACGCACCAACGCCCTAGATGGCACACCTGGCAGAAAAATCTGGCATCCTCGCTATTACGATTGCGTCGTACGCAACGACCAGGCCTACAATGAAATTTGGCAATATATCGACACCAACCCCTCCACCTGGAACAAAGACCGTTTCTTCCCAATGGCATAAAAAAACCACCCGATTTCTTTTGAAATCGGGTGGTTTTTTTACAATAAATCGTCGTTATAATGGGCGCGGATGCCACCGATGAATTTGGGGCGGGTTCTTGCCGCCAAAATTCCGGCTTCGCCAATTTGGGAGATGTCCAAGCGAACTGGGACAGCAACGTGCTTTAGGTGCATCCCAATGAGGGTGCCACCGATGTCCAGGCCGGCATCGGCCTTGATGAACTCCAACACCACCGGGTTTTCAAAGGATTGATAGGCCGCCGTGGACAGGGAACCGCCTGCTTTTGGTTGGGGAACCACGTTTACATAATCTCCAAAGGGCACCGCTTCTCGCTCCACCACAATGGCGCGGTTGAGATGCTCGCAACACTGGGTTGCCAGAAAAATACCCCGGGGTTTCAGCACAGAAAGCATGGCCTTCACCATAATATTTGCCGTTTCCGGCGCAGAATCGGTGCCAATTTTCTGTCCACGAACTTCACTGGTGGAGCAACCCACCACCAAAATTTGCCCTTTTTGAAGGTTTGCAACATCACACAGCTGGGTCACAGCCGCCGTAACTTGTTGTTTTAATTGTTCACTCATTGAATGATACCTGCCTGTTTCAAATGGCGAAAAGAGCCAGATTTTTGGAGCAATGCGTAGAGCGCCAGACCCGCCACAATGCCCACGGCCCCTTGAAATAGATTGCCTGGGACGGACGAGGCGGCGGCAAGGCCCTCGCCCATGATCAGACCGGCAAAGCCGAAGTAACCCGCCACCATAATGGCCTCTGCCGCCACACCACTGACCATACGACGGCCTTGGGATTTCTGGTGGGCAATCAGTCCGCAGACCAAAGCCATGGCGCCTTTGATTAAAAATGTGGCGGGGGCGTAGACGGCATAGGACAACAAAACGTCAGCCATCGCGGAGCCAATGGCGGCAGCGGCAAAGCCCCACCAAGGGCCAAGTAGCCAGCCACAGAGCAACACAATGCAGTCACCTAAGTTGACATAACCTTGCATCGGACTGGGGATAGCAATGACCATGGTTGCCACTGCACACAGAGCCGCCATCATGGCGGCAGCCACTAATTTTCCAGTTGTAATTTTCATGTTTTCATTCTCTTTTCTGCTAGGATACTGAAATTATAACGAAAATCTGGCTCTATCGATAGTCTCAAAAAAATTAAATTTCATGGTGTCAGAACGTGAGAGTTAGGAGCTAGGAGTTCGCGGAACAGCTGTCGTCTCTACATCCCGCCCGCAGGCGATAATTGTTAATCGTTATATTGTTGATTACTTACGAACCAGGGCTTCTCCGGCTTTGAAGATGTCGCCAGCGCCCACGGTGAGAATCAAATCCCCAGGGCGGGCGATTTCCTTCAGGCACTCGGTGACCTCGGGCAGTGTTTCGCAATAGACAGCGCCGGGGATTTCGTCCGCCAGTTGACTGGAGGAAATGCCGATGGTGTTCTGCTCTCTGGCGGCGTAAATCTCTGCCAAAACCGCCACATCCACCTGCTTCAGCTCCCGGACGAAGTCGTCAAACAAGGCGTTGGTGCGGGTGTAGGTGTGCGGTTGGAAGGCGCAGATGATTCGGTCATAGGGCAGTGTTTTCACAGCGGTGAGCAGTGCGTGTAGCTCCCCGGGATGGTGGGCATAATCGTCATAGACATCCGCACCTTGGAAGGTGCCTTTCCGCTCCATGCGACGGCCTGCGCCGGTGAAGGTGGACAGGCCAGCCGCCACCACATCAGCAGAAATGCCAAACTGCACCGCCACAGAAATGGCTGCAAGGGCGTTGTACACGTTGTGTTTGCCCACCACAGACAGTTCAAAATGACCGTAAAATTGACCGTCCACCGCCACATCGAAGGTGTGGAAGTCCTCACAGCAACGGAGGGCGCGGATGTTATTGCCTGCGCCAAAACCGAAGGTGACATAGTCCAAATCCGCCAAGGTGTCGATGGTGTTTTGGTCGTCGCCGTTGGCGATGATGTGTCCACCCTCTGGCACCAACATGGCGAATTTCCGGAAGGACTGTTCCACATCAATCAGGTCTTTAAAAAAGTCCAAATGGTCGGCTTCAACATTCAATATGACGGCAACGGTAGGGAAAAATTTGTGGAAGGAGTTGCAGTATTCACAGCTCTCCATGATGATGGTGTCCCCCTGCCCTACCCGGTGGCCTGCGCCCAGAAGGGGCAAATGCCCGCCAATCATAATGGTGGGGTCTAGTTCCGCCGCCATGGCGATGTGTGCCATCATGGAGGTGGTGGTGGTTTTGCCGTGGGTACCGGACAGGCAGATGGCGTGTTTATAGGACTTCATCAGGTGTCCCCAGGCCTGTGCTCGCTCGAAAATGGGGATGCCCAAAGCGCGGGCGGCGGCAATTTCCGGGTTGTCGTTGTGGACGGCGGCGGTGCGAATGAGGCACTCTGCCCCCTGAATATTTTCCGCCCGGTGACCAATGTGGATGGGCACATTTTTGGCGATGAAATCCTCGGTGGCCGGGGACTGGCTCATGTCAGAACCGGAGATGTCCATACCCATCCCTCGGAGCACCAGCCCCAATGGACGCATGGACACACCGCCGATGCCCACCAGATGGACGCGGCAGCCTGGTTTGATATAATTTTCTATATGTTTTGAGGTTGGGGACATGACTGTTCCTCCCTGTATTTAAAATGTAGTTGCAACTTATGTAATTATCAATTATAATCTATTTATCAGACAAATTCAAGGAAAATCTGCAAAAAGTAGGTGAAAAACGTGGACATTCCCAGAAAACCCATGAAAATTTTATCCGAATTGTGTAAAAATGGATATAAATGCCATCTGGTTGGCGGTTGCGTCCGGGACGGACTGTTGGGTCGCCCCATCCACGACTGGGACATGACCACCTCCGCATTGCCCCAGCAGGTCATGGCGGTATTCCCCAAAACCGTGCCCACCGGCATCGCCCATGGCACCGTCACCGTGGTCTGGGAGGGGGAGCATTTCGAGGTGACCACCTACCGCACCGACGGCGACTACGACGACAACCGCCACCCGGAATCCGTCCAATTTGTGACAAATTTGGCAGAGGATTTGGCCCGGCGGGACTTTACCATCAACGCCATGGCTCTGGATATGGACGGCAACTTGACCGACCTTTATGGCGGGCAGGATGACCTGCGCGATGGCCTGATTCGCTGTGTCGGCGACCCCCGCCGGCGATTCCAGGAGGATGCACTGCGGATGCTCCGCTGTGTTCGTTTCTCCGCCCAACTTGGCTTTGAAATTGAGGATTCCACCGAAAAAGCCATGGAATCCCTGGCTTTTCTCTGCGAAACATTGTCCGTAGAGCGGGTGCGGGACGAGGTGGAGAAAGCCCTCCTGTCCCCCAACCCAGAAAAAGTAGCAGATATGGCAAAATTAGGTCTTCTCGTCCCTTGGATTGGACGAAAAATATTGGATTTATCCCACCTCCAAGCCCTGCCTCCAGCACGGATTATCCGTTGGGCGGGACTGTGCCAGGCGGTGCCGGAATTGGACTTAAAAGCCATGCGTCTCGACAAAAAATCCGCCGAAATCGCCACAAAATCCGCCCAAAATCCTTGCCCAACCCGGCAATTAGACCTGAAAATCCTGATTTCTCAGCAAGGTTGGGAGGTTGCGCGATGCACCGCCAATCTGTGGGGACAGACCGCCCAGTTGGAGACCATCTCCAATCGTGGCGACTGTGTTTTACTGGGGGATTTGGCGGTCAATGGCAGTGATTTCCCACAATTACAAGGGCGAAAAATTGGGCAACTCCTACAAAAATTACTGTCCCATGTACTGGTTCACCCAGAGGACAACCAGCGGCAAATTTTGCTGGCCTTAGGTCAGCAAACTGAACGTTAAATACCCACCGTACAGCCCCAACAGTGCCCCGCCTTGCCAGCGGTAAAAGCGCCCCTTGACCAGCGGTGGCACCACCGCCACCAGTCCCAGAAGAATGCACATTGGCAAATCCACCGCCAAGTTTTCCGCAGAAAAAGTCAGAATTCCCGGAGAAACCAGGGCAGAAATCGGCAAAATCGTGGTCAAATCTAAGATGCTGGCACCCAGGACGTTGCCCACGGACAGGGCAGTCTGCCCTTTCCGCACGGCGGTCAAAGTGGTGACCAACTCCGGAAGGGCGGTGCCCACAGACACCAACGTCACGGCGATGACCCGAGGCGACACCCCCAAAAGCCCCGCCAAAACCGTGCCGTTGTCCACCAACAGCCGGGAGCCGAAGGCGATGCCCGCTCCGCCCACCAGGAAGAAAAACAGACAGCACCCCAAGGCCATGGCAGGCACCTCTTTTGGGGGTGGATTTTCTTTGGAAAACCCGGTATTTTCCCATAAAAACAGGATAAATAGCCCAAAAATCAGAAGACATTCTCCGGTGGACAGCCCATCTGGCCCCCAAATCACCAGTGCCACCGGAGTCAGAACCAACAGTATTCCCTGGAAGAAAAGTTGCCGTTTTCCAATTTTATCCGGGAGAAATACCAGGGATATACCCAAAATCAGACCGATATTGGCAGAAACCGTCCCCACAGCATTGCCCACCGCCAGGTCGCTGATGCCCTGATAGGCGGCGAAAATAGATACCAAAATTTCCGGCAGAGATGTTGCCAAGGCAACCACGGTGGCACCCACCAGAAATTTGGGCATTCCCCAAATTTCTGCCAAGTTCCCCGCGGCATCCACAAACCAGTCGCCACAGCGAAGCAACAAAAAAATCCCAAAAAGGCAGTAAATCAAGGGCAAAATCATGGCAAAATCACCTCATGAATACCATATGATGGAACCTTGTCAAATATCCCAGAATTTTATCCGTTTTATCAAAAAAACAGGTTGACAAACAGCCTAAAGTATGGTAATATATCTAAGCAGTCGAGAGACAGCAAACTAAATACGGTTTGCGCGAGTGGTGGAATTGGTAGACTCGCTGGCTTCAGGTGCCAGTGTTCGCAAGGACGTGCGGGTTCGACTCCCGCCTCGCGCACCAAAAATAAAGCTTACACCTTTTGGTGTAGGCTTTATTTTTTGCTATCGCCTACGAGCAGGGTTCTTCCCTGCCCGCGCAACCTGAAAATCTCCACCATTTATCGTAAAATGGTGGAGATTTTCAACATTCAGGAGGAGCAGAGCCCCTCCCCTACGGGAGCAATTCGGGTTTTATACAGTGGTTTTTTTGCGGAAATTCCAAAGGTCTCCTATTGGTCACCTCTAAAAACCTATAACAACCAAGCTGACTTATCTTTTGTCCTCATTTTTTGCCCAAATTCTCGGGCACTCCACAAAGGATTGCCCTCAAATTTAAACAAATCTGAGGACAAAATCTGGCGCCATCTTGCCCGCCCTAGGTTTTTAGATGAGCCCTATTGTAATTCCAGGAATATGGTGCTATAATTTAGGCAAAGAACATAACAGGAGAAAGTGAGGAAGTTTTTATGATGCAATGCCAGAATTTCAGAGTTTCCATCAGCGGGTACCACAAGCAGGATGTGGATCAATGCCTTGATAAATTAGATAGGGAAATGACCGCCCTTCAAACGCAATTTGCCCAACTGGAGGCCGTCAACGCCACCTTGGTTGACGAAAAAACAGCACTGGAGAACAAAGTCCAGGACTACGACTCCCGCAAGGATGCCTTCATTAAATTAGAGTTGGATGCCCAGCTTCGCGCCGACCAAATGGTCGCCCAGACCGAGGCAGAAATCCAGGAAAAACAAGCCTCCGCAGATGCCCAACTGGCGGAAACCATGGCCATCAAAGAAGCAGAACTGGCCGAAAAACTAACCGCCATGGATGGAGAGCTAGCAGCCAAAGAGGAGGAAATCGCCGAGCAAATCGACGCGCTCAACGCAGATTTGGCCATCCAGGAGTATGCCGCTCAAAAATCCCTGGAGGAAACCTTGGCACAATTAGATGCCACCAAGGCACAACGTCTGGCAGAGATGGAACAGTCCCTGTCCGATGCCAAACTGCTCCAACAACAACTGTCCGCCCTGGCTGTCCAACTGGAAACCAGTTTGGCAAACTTCCAGGATGCACCGGTGGAAGTGCCCGCTCCCGACGATGCGCCCACCGACAAAACCGTTGCCCAAATGTTCGAAGAAATTATGGAAGAGGAATCCTAGATTCCACCCATTGCGACGATGGAGGTGAAACCAATGGTCAGTGACGTCATTTCTCAACTGGTGGCCTATGGCATCGGCTGTGGACTTTTGGATGCAAAAGACCGGCTGTGGGCCATCAACGGAATTTTAGAAATCATGGAGCTAGACGTCTTTGTGGACCCCAACAAGGAATGGGGCATGATTGACCTGCCCCGGGTGTTGAGTACTCTTTGCGACGATGCCGTCGCCCGGGGGTTGATTGCAGAAAACACACTGCCTCAGCGGGATTTGTTCGACACCAAACTGATGGGTCGGCTGACACCCCGCCCCTCCCATGTGGTGGAAGCCTTTTGGAAGCACCACCAGGTCTCTCCCCAAAATGCCACCGACTGGTTTTACCACTTCAGTCAATCCACCAACTACATTCGCCGTGACCGGGTATCCAAGGATCGCCGGTGGGTCACCCCTTCGCCCTACGGCGATTTGGACATCACCATCAACCTGTCCAAGCCGGAACTGGACCCAGCGGACATCGCCAAGGCTCGCAGTCAGCCCACCTCCCCCTATCCCCGTTGTCTTCTCTGCGAGGAGAATGAGGGTTATGCCGGTCGGCTGAATCATCCCGCCCGCCAGCACCATCGCACCATCCCCATCACCCTCCACGGTGCCTCTTATTTCCTTCAATTCT
>JAWXUJ010000021.1:0-10913 GCA_044432765.1 Eubacteriales bacterium
GCAACTCCGCCGTGGGCAACTCCATGACCGGCGCCAAAATCATGGGACGGATTGCAAAGTTCGATGAAGTCCTGAAAAATGGCGATGTTGTGGAGGTTTTGACCACCAAAAATGGAAAAGGCCCCAGCCGTGACTGGCTGAAAATCTGCAAGAGCAACCAGGCGCGCAACAAAATCAAGCAGTGGTTCAAGCGGGAATGTCGGGAGGAGAACATCGTCCAGGGCAAGGCCAGCTTCGAGTCTGAACTGCGCCGTCTCGGCGTGCCCCTTTCCATCCTAAACGACGATGAAATTCGTCCCACCATCCTGAAAAAACTGGCCTTTGAAAGTTTGGACGACCTGTATGCCGCCATCGGCTACGGTGGTCTCACCGCCCTAAAGGCCGTGGGTCGCATCAAATCCGACGTGACCATCTCCAGCAAAATCAGTGCCCAAAAGGACAAAGTCCTGCCCGGTCTGGACTTGACCAAAACCGCCTCTAAAAAGAACGACAGCGGTGTTATGGTGGAAGGCATTGACTCCTGCATGGTGAAATTCGCCCGGTGCTGTACCCCGGTTCCCGGTGACAGCATCATCGGCTTTATCACCAAGGGTTACGGTGTTTCCATCCACCGCACCGACTGCCCCAACACCAAGCCCGCCACCGACCCTGCCCAGTCCGACCGTTGGGTCGCGGCCTCCTGGCTGTCCCAAGCCCAGGAACCTTTCTCCACCTCTTTGGAAATCGACTCCATCAACCGCCAAGGTGTGGTGGTGGACATCGCCACCATTTTGGCAACCATGAAACTACGGGTCACAGAAATCTCCGGTCGCGACCTGACCGACGGACGTTGCCTCAGCCACGTGACCTTCGAGGTGAAAAACATCCAAGAGCTGAACACCGCCACCCAAAAAATCCGCAACCTCTCCGGTGTAACCGAAGTCCGCAGAGGCAAGGCCTAGGGGAATTAACAGTTAATGATTATCGCCTGCGGGCGAGACGAAAGACATGGGAAAGGCTCCTTTCGGAAAAGGAGCTGTCAGCGTAGCTGACTGAGGATTCGGGGTGTATTGTTCCTAATCCTCCGCCATCTAGCGATGGCACCTCCTTTTCAAAAAGGAGGCATAAAACAACAAGGAGCAAACTATGAGAGCAATTTTAACCCGGGTTTCCTCTGCTTCTGTGACCATTGATGGCGCAGTGACAGGGGAAATCGGCAAGGGATTTTTGATTTTACTGGGGGTTGGCCCCAACGACAACAGCCAAATTTGCAAGAAGCTGGCGGAAAAAGCCTTGGGTTTGCGGATTTTCACCGATGAAAACGACAAAATGAACCTGGGTCTCTCCGACGTTGGGGGGAATGTCCTGGTCATCAGCCAGTTCACCCTGTTCGGCGACACAAAAAAGGGACGTCGCCCCAGTTTCACCGGTGCCGCCGCCCCCGATATGGCGAACAAGCTATACGAAGAATTTTTAGGCCACTGCACCACCTTGGGTTACCCACCCCAACACGGTCAATTCGGTGCCCACATGGACGTAGCCTCCGTCAACGACGGCCCCGTGACCTTGATACTAGACACCGAAGAATGGAAATAATTAACAATTAACGATTAACAATTAGGAGAACGGTTCTACTTTAGCTGGCAGTTGTTCTACATCGTGTAAAAACGACAATCTCCAGCTTCATTCGTTGGCAGAATTTTTCAATCATCCACCCAATCGTTCATTGTTAATTGTTAATCGTTAATCAAAAACAGGAGGATATATTATGGAATTTTCTGTTTTGCCTCTGGGCGAAATTAGCACCAACTGCATCATCGTCAAGGACACGGCCAGCAACAAGGCCGCCGTCATTGACCCTGCCGCCGATGGGGAAAAGCTGGCAAAAACCCTGGCGCGTCACAATTTGGAACTGGAATATATCCTCCTGACCCACGGTCACTGGGATCATATTCTCGGGGTGGAATCCCTGCGGGTCGCCACCAAAGCACCGGTCTACATCCACAAGGCCGACCTGCTTCTGCCTTTGTCCATGACCAAAGTGCCCATCTCCGCCACCCACTACTACGACGATGGCGACCAGCTCCAACTGGGCAATCTCCGCATCCACGTGATCCACACCCCCGGCCACACCCCTGGCTCTGTCTGCCTCCAAATCGGCAACCATCTCTTCACCGGTGACACCCTGTTCGAGGGCAGTTGCGGACGGATTGACTTCCCTCTGGGCAGTGCCAAGGAGATGAAAAAATCTCTGCGGAAATTGGGTCAAATCGATACGGATTTTGCCTTCACCCCAGGCCATGGCGACGGTGGCACCCTCCACAGCCAGCGCACCTCCAACCCCTATATGCGTGAGGCGCTGAAATGAACTTAATTTTGCACGGACACAGCGAGCAATATGCCGTGGAGCAACTGCTGATGTCCCTGTTTCCCACAGAAAAAATCACCTTTGTCACGGAAAATTTTTCAGGTGACGGGGTGATTTCCACCCTGTCCAAAGGCCGGGTGTTCCTGACCGCCACGGCAAAAATCACCCTCCGTGGCACCACTTCCCACGGTACGCGGCGCATCGAATTGGTGGACGAAACCATTCCAAAACGGCGCCAAATCCTCCAACAGGCTGTCTATCTTGCCGCCATGGAGCACTTGGAAACCCCGCCTCCCTGGGGCGCTGTCTCCGGGGTACGTCCCACAAAAATCACCACAAAGTCGATGCTTTCCGGGAAAACAATCCGTTTTTGTAGAGATTTGATGGAAAAAATCTACTTTGTCAGCCCACAGCGCACCCAGCTGTGTCTGGACTGCTCCACCGCCACCTTAGAGGCCATGGATTTGCTAGAGCCCAGGGACATTTCCCTCTACGTGGGCATCCCCTTTTGCCCCAGTCGTTGCACCTATTGCAGCTTCGTCAGCCAAACCACAGAGCGTCAGGCTGAAATGCTCCCCGCATTTTTGGAAATTTTGCTGGAGGAAATTGCCGAAACCGGGAAAATCTTCGCCGGCTCCAACTTCCGCATCCGCACGGTCTACATCGGTGGCGGTACGCCAACCACCCTGTCTGCCGACCAAATGGGACGGCTCATGGACGGACTTTCGACCCACTTTGACCTGTCAAACGTGATAGAATACACAGTAGAAGGTGGCAGACCCGACACTTTAGACCTGGAAAAGTTGGAAGTCATCCGGCAAAAGGGCGCAGACCGCATGAGCATCAACCCCCAGACCATGGAGGACGAAATCCTGAAGTCCATCGGCAGACGGCACACCACCGCCATGACCGTGGAGGCCTACCACCTGGCAAAACAGGCCGGTTTTGAAGGCATCAACATGGACCTAATCGCAGGCCTGCCCGGGGACACCTTGGAGGGCTTCGCCCGCTCCGTCAACCAGGTTTTGGCCTTGGAACCCACCAACATCACCATCCACACCCTGGCGGTGAAAAAAGGCTCCGACCTGATCGCCCAAAAGCGAAAGCTCCTGTCCACCGCCGATATGTCCGCCATGGTGGACTACGCCGAAACCGCCCTCCGCTCCGCAGGCTACGCACCCTACTACCTGTACCGCCAAAAATATATGTCCGGCAGTTTTGAAAACGTGGGTTGGTGCAAGCCTGGCTTTGTCGGTCTGTACAACATCTATATGATGGAAGAAATCCACTCCATCGTCGCCCTGGGTGGCGGTGGCATGAATAAAATCAATATGCCAAACGGCAAAATCGAACGGTTCCATAACCCAAAATACCCAAAAGAATATATGGAACGACTGCCAGAAACTTTGAAGCAAAAAGAACAAATGCTTTTTTTAATGAATAATTAGTAATTAATAATGATTTTCTTGTAATGAACATTGCACGCTTGGATTTAGATTTACCATATAGAAACGCTTTAGGGGTTTTGCTGACTAAAATGACCTCCCTAATTATTAATTATTCATTATTCATTCTTAATGGTGACTGAAAGGAACACAAACAATGGATATACTGATTTCCAACGCTACGGTTGTGACCATGGACAACTCCATGCACCTGTATTTGGATGGGCACGTGGGCATTACCGATGGTAAAATCACATACATCAGCCCCAACCCTCCCGCAGACTGTCAGCCCAAGCAAATCATCGACGGCACCGGCATGGTGCTGATGCCCGGTCTCATCAACTGCCACACCCACCTGCCTATGACCATCCTCCGCGGTTTTGCCGACGACATGGATTTGCAGACTTGGCTCTTCGACCACATCTTCCCCAAAGAGGAAAAACTGGACGACCGCGCCGTGAAGGCCGCCACCCTGCTGGGCATTGCCGAATGTCTCCAGTTCGGTGTCACCTCCGTCTCCGAGATGTACGACCACATCGATGCCATCGCCCAGGCTGTGGCAGAGTCTGGCATCAAGGCCAACATCTCCCGGGGTACCACCATGTTCTTGGGAGAGGATTTCGACTTTGAAACCTTCCCTGCCTGCCAAGAGTTGGTATCTGCCACAAAAAAATGGCATAATCACGACAATGGACGCATAAAAATAGAAGCAGGTGTCCATGCTGAATATACATCCTCCCACCACTTCTGGGACAAAATCGCAGAATTTGCCATCAGCGAAGGGCTGTCCATGCAGGTACACCTGTCGGAAACCAAGTCCGAACACCAAAGCTGTGAGGAAAAATACGGCCTGACTCCCGCCGAAATTTTGGATTGCCACCACGTGTTCGCCGTCCCCACCCAGGCCGCCCACTGCGTCTGGCTCACCGAGGACGACCGCGCCCTGCTGGCAAAACGAAATGTCACCGCCGTCCACTGCCCCACCAGCAACCTGAAGCTGGCCTCTGGTGTGGCCGATGTCATGTCCATGGTCAAAGCTGGTATGAACGTGGCCATCGGCACCGATTCTGCCTGCTCCAACAACAACTTGGACTTGTTCAAGGAAATCCGCGCCGCCGCCTTACTTGCCAAAGAGAAGTCCGGCGACCCCGCCGCCGTCTCTGCCGCCGCCGCATTGCTTATGGGCACCGTCTGTGGCGCAAGAGCACAAGGACGGCAGGCCGAATGTGGCATCATAGCCGAGGACATGGATGCCGACCTGATTCTGGTGGACTTCACCCGACCCCATCTCATGCCCTGCCACAATGTGGTCTCCAACCTGGTCTACGCCGCCAACGGCTCCGACGTGGTCATGACCATGGTGCGTGGCAACATACTCTACTCCGCCGGCAAATTCCACACCATCGACATGAACGCGGTGGTGAAGGAGCTGGCAGAACACGCCATGCCTCTGCTGTTTGCCGAGGCTCCGAAGGAGGAATCCCATGGATAAACCCCTGCAAAAGCAAAGTTTCCTCCACGGCGCGGCAGTTTTAGCAATCGCCACCGCCATTGTCAAGCTGATTGGTGCCTTCTATAAAATCCCCCTCCAGTCCATCATCGGCGAGGCGGGCTACGGCTATTTCACCACAGCCTACGACATCTACGCCGTCCTTTTGACCCTGTCCACAGCGGGACTTCCCGTTGCCATGAGTCGAATGATTTCCGCCTCCCAAGCCCAGGGGAACAATGGTCAAATCAAGCAGATTTACCGGGCATCCCTCATTGTCTTTTTGACCATCGGCATTGTGGGCAGTGGCGGGATGCTGATATTATGTAAACAACTGGCCAACTTTATGAGCTCACCAAATTCCTGGGTTGCCATTGCCGCACTGTCCCCCGCCGTGCTGTTTGTCTGCATTATCTCCTCTTTCCGCGGTTTTTTCCAAGGACAGAGCAATATGACCCCCACCTCTGTATCCCAGGTCTATGAAGCGTTATGTAAACTTATCATCGGTTTGGGTGCGGCCTACTTCGTCATGAACGCCACCCAAAATGTGGCCTATGCCGCCGGGGCCGCCATCGCCGGTGTCACCGCCGGTGCCATCGTCTCCACCGCCTATTTAGGCGCGAAATACAGGAAAACCACCCAGAGTTTCGGGCAGTCCGTAGGCGATGTCAAACCCATCGGTGCCACCGCCAAAGAACTGCTGTGGATTGCCGTCCCCATCACCGTTGGCGCGGCTGGCCTGCAAATCATCAACTTAATTGACGCAAAAATCGTCATGGAACGGTTGGTGGGTGTCGCTGGATTTCTCCAAGCCGAAGCCGACGTGCTGAAAGGCATCTACAACTTCTGCCAAACCCTGTTCAATCTGCCTGCCGCCTTTATCGTCCCCCTCACCGTGTCGGTCATCCCCTCCATCACCGGTTTTTTGACCATGAAAAACAACCGGGGCGCCCTCCAAGTGGAGGAATCCGCTGTCCGGATTATGGCCCTTCTCGGCCTGCCCTGTAGCATCGGTCTTGCCGTGGTGGCAGAGCCAATTCTCGCCATGCTGGGCGGTTGGGGCAGTGACCAACTGGCGGTCGGTGTGCCGGTTTTGACCATCTTCGGCTGTGGTGTCATCTTCAACTGCATGGTGCTTCTCACCAACGCCATTATGCAGGCCCACGGCAACGTGACCACCCCCCTGATCAATATGCTCCTGGGTGGCATCGTCAAGGTCATCGTCAACTTCGTCCTGGTGGGCAACCCGGACATCAACATTGTTGGCGCGCCCATCGGTACTCTGTGCTGTTATATCACCATCACCACACTGAACCTGTTTGCCATGAAAAAGATGATGAAAGACCACACCCCTCACGTGCTGAAAGCCATGTTCAAACCACTGGTGGCCTCCCTGGTCATGGGCGGCGGTGCATGGGCAGCTATGGGGCTGATGGGGCGGTTTATCTCCAGCAATTCCATCATCGCCATCGCCACCATCTGCGTGGCGGCTGCGGTCTATTTGGTCATGGTTTTGGCTCTGAAAATCATCACCTACAGCGATTGTCTCCTACTCCCCAAAGGCGAAAAAATCGCCAAATTCCTGCGGATTCATTGATGCCCAAAGCCTCCTTTTTGAAAAGGAGGTGCCCATAAAATGAGCGGAGGATTAGGGGTTGTTCAATGATAATCACGTTCTAATCCTCAGTCAGAAAGCTGACTGCTCCTTTCAAAAGGAGTCTTTTCGGCGAAATTCTGACTAAATTTATGGAAAATTTTATGTTTTTTCAAAAATATTGAAAATTTTACTTGCGAAAGAGAGAGAAATATGATAGATTTTATAAGCAAAGAACGTTATAACTACGAAGACTTTGTCAACGTCATTGAAATCCTTCGTGCCCCCGGTGGCTGTCCTTGGGACAGAGAGCAAACCCACCAGTCCATCGCCCGCAACTTCCTGGAAGAGGTTTACGAATTCCTGGAGGCCATGGAGCAGGACGATCCGGAGCATATGTGCGAGGAACTGGGTGACGTTCTGACCCAGGTGGTCTTCCACTGCAACATGGAGCAGGAGGCCGGTCGCTTTACCCAAGAGGATGTCTGCGACATGGTCTGCAAAAAGATGATTTTCCGCCATCCCCACGTGTTCGGCACCGTTGAGGTCGCCGATTCCGACGAGGTGCTCACCAACTGGGACACCTTGAAAATGGAGGAAAAACACCAGCAGTCCTACGGCGACACCCTCCAAGCCGTTGCCAAAAATCTGCCCTCTACCTGGCGGGCGGAAAAACTGGTGAAAAAGGCCTCAAAAGCCGGTTTCGTCTGGGACGACCTGCCCCAAGCCACGGCGAAAATCCAAGAGGAAGTCACTGAGCTTACCCAGTCCATGGACGACCCCGCCGAAGAACTGGGAGACGTTCTCTTTGCCACCGTGTCCGCCGCCTTCGTTGCCGGCCTGGACCCGGAGGAACTGCTTCATCAGGCCTGTGAAAAATTCACCCGCCGCTTTGTGGAGATGGAGCAATCCGCAACCGAGCCCCTGGACAAGCTGTCCAAATCCCAACTTTTATCCCTGTGGAATCAGAAAAAATAAACATTGCAACAACGAAGGAGATTATTACTATGAACAAAACTGAATTGATCGCACTGGTCGCCGAAAAGTCCGGCCTGTCCAAAAAAGATGCAGAATCCGCTGTCAGCGCCACCACCGAAGCCATCGCTGAAACCCTGGCCAAGGATGAAAAAATCCAACTGATCGGCTTCGGCTCTTTTGAAGTCAAGCACCGCGAAGCTCGTATGGGCAGAAACCCCAAGACCAACGAAGCCATGGAAATCCCCGCCGCAAAGGTTCCTGTGTTCAAGGCTGGCAAGGCTTTGAAGGACCAAGTGGACGCATAATCCCATGCGCCTGGACAAATATCTCAAGGTCTCCCGGCTGATCAAACGGCGTACCGTTGCCAACGAAGCCTGTGACAACCAGCGGGTCACCGCCAACGGTCGCCCTGTGAAGGCCTCCTACGACGTCAAAGTCGGGGACGAACTGGAAATCCGCTTCGGGCAACGTGTCCTGAAAATCGAAGTCCTGGCTGTGGCAGATGCCGTCCGGAAAGACGACGCCAGCGCCATGTATCGAGAGATCTCCAGTGAAAAAATCCCTGTGGAACCACAAGCATGAACGCAAAACCCCCTGCAGAAACGAATTCCTTCGTTCTGCAGGGGGTTTTCATGATGTCAGGCCGGGTCAGGTCTCTTCTACGGCGGTTTCTTCGGCGGGGGTTTCCTCCACCACTGGGGTTTCCTCCACTGGCTCCACCGTTGTCTCTACCGTTGTCTCTACCGGTGTCTCTACCGGTGTCTCCGCAACCACCTCCACCGTGGTGGTGGTTGCGGCTGCTATTTTGGCGTTATATTGGGTTTTGAAGTCGCTGTAGGACAGGTTCAGCGGGGTGTAGTCCATGCTGTTTGCCAGCTCGAAGTGCCACCACACGTTGGGGTCGGGCTGTTCAAAGCCGAAGCTGAGCATGAGCCCCACCAAGAAGTCTTTGTTCCAAAGCTGTTCCACCGTGGCATCGGCCCAACTGCTTTTAAACTCCAAATAGTCCGAGGGCATATCCATTTCCTTGCCGTCGGAATTCACCAACACCACATCCACGGCAATGCCACTGGACTGTCCGGTGGTGCCCTCCACATAGTTTGCCAACACACCGCTGTTGCTGGCGACCAAACTGGTTTGGACGGACGTGGGGCGGTAGGCATCTAAAATTTTGATCCGGTAGCCGGAATCCATGGCCTCATACAGGGCGTTGACCAGACGAATCAGGGCATCGCTGTGGAGGAGACAACTGGTTTTCCCAGTGCCCTCCAAGCTACTGGAAGTGCCGATGATGAAGTCTTTGCTGATGTCGGAGACGGAGACCAGATTGCTCACCGAGGTGGCATTGGCAACGGTGGACACCAGTGGTTGGGGGGTCAGGGCTGCGTATTGCAGTTCTGAGGGTGCCACCTGTTTCAACAGTTCATACTGATCGAAGGTGATGTCAATCAGTTCGTAGCTGTAGTGGTTGGGCATATAGTAGTGCCACCACTCCATGTTCAACACGCTAAATCCAACGGAGGTCATGACCTCCCGGAGGTAATCCCGGTTGGCCTCCTGCTCCGGGGTGACGGCGGTGGAGTAGGCGGCGGTTGCGTCGTTGAACTCACAGAAATCTGTGGGCATATCCAGTTCCACACCGTTTTCGTCCACCAAGGTGATGTCCACCGCCACACCGCGACAGTGTTGGGAGGTGCTCCCCGGGTAGGGAATCAAGTATTTCAGCTCACTGGGTAGGCTCAAGTTCATAGAGGCCTGGACGGATTTGGGGCGATAGGCATCCCAGAGCATAATTCGATAGCCGTCCTCCATGAAAATGGCCTGGGCCTTCATCAACGCCTCGGCAGTGCTCCGCAGAAGCAGAGCCGTGTTGCTCTCATATTGGACTTCTCCGGTGACGTTGTTGGTGGTGGCATTTGCCAGGTTGACCACAAAGCCGGCGTTCAGCTCCTCCAGGTCAACCAATCCCATGACCGCCACCAAACTGTCGGTGGAAATGGGGTCGTAGATGGGCAGGGCAAAGCCCTCCTCCGCCTCTTCTTCCTCCACCTCTGGCTCTGGTTCTTCCTCGCCGGGAATTGGCTCCGCGGAGAGAATCAGGGAGCTGTCCGTCACCGTGGGAGTCGCCTCATCTGGTTCATCGGTGGTGGATCCCGGTTGCATTTGGTCATCTTCTACAGGGGTGACAACCGCCGACTGTTCCAATTCCACAGCCGGTGTTTCCTCCCCTTGGGCGTGTTTGTACCAAATCCCCGCCACGCTTCCCGCCACAATCAACACCAGCAATATAATGCCGATGATTCGTCTGCGAAGACGCTTTTTGCCGATGGGTCGCCTGTGTCTGCCTTTGGATTTGCTGACAATTTTCATGGAATCCTCCTAATTTATCCGGTGGATGGTTATGCCTCTAGGACTTCAATGAGCCAAACGTTGTCTGCATCATCGAAGCTAAATGCGGTGGCGAAATCTCCTTGGGTGTAGGTCAAAAGTACGCCGGTTTCCTCGTAGTCGTCGCCCATGGTGGCGATGACTTCGTCCCGGGTCATGCCCACAGTGGCGCCCTCTGGGGTGGCGTATTGGTCGGTGACCAACTCAATCAAATAGACCACAGAGTTGTCGCCATCTGCGTAGGTGTACAGGGAGCAATCTTCGTAGAAATACAGGGTGTCCATGCCGTCAAAGTGACAGCTAGGAGCCTCCATCTCATCCAAAGGCTGGCCCAGGGTCTCCAAATCGGAGGCGGACAGAGGTTGTCCCACACCCACAACCAAGTCTCTAAGGGCCACTTGTCCGGCAGCTGCGTTTTGCACCACTGGTTCTTCTGCCTCGGGCGCAGCAACGGCAACGGCCTCCACCGGCGTTGCCTCCACAGCCACGGACTGTGGTGCAGAGCTGGCGGTAGCGGCGGCTTCTACCGGTGCAACTTCTTCCTTGGCACAGCCCGCCATAACAAAGGTAAGGGCAAGGGCAATCATCAACGCTTTTTTTGTTTTCATCTCTTTATTCCTCTATTTCTCTAATTTGAATGGTTTCCGGTGTGGCATCCAGGGGTAAGTAGGC
>JAWXUJ010000022.1:0-10509 GCA_044432765.1 Eubacteriales bacterium
CATAGCCGTCTCGTCCCTCCACCCAGGACGTGGAGAAATCGTTGTCAAACATATTGGCAACCTGGTAGCGATAGTCTCGTTTTGTCTCGAAATCCAAGGTGGAACTGGCGCTTGCAGTGGCCCACATTGGGTCGTTGCCCAGTCGTGTATACTGGATGCCGCTTGGCGCATAGGGGAGGAACGCTGGATTGATGGCATCCCGTGGCTCCATTGTGTAGACGGGATAGGTGAGGTCGGGATCGGTGATTAGGTCGTTGCATCCCGAGAATAGATAATCGTCAAATGCAGAGTATGGCGATAGACTGGTCAAATAATTGCCCTCTAGGGCGAAGAGTTTGCCATCCAAATAGATGATGTTTTGATCGGCGGTGTAGCTTCCCGCATAGTAATTCAGGTTGCCTTCGTTGCGGTAGTAGTAACCATTGTCTTCCAATGTGAAGTTGTCGGGGCACTGAATGTCATAGTGGCTGTTAAAATACTCGTTGGACACGATTACGTTCCCTGCTTCATCGACGCAATGGGAAAGGGTATAGTTGCCGTATACACCATTAAATTCTACCACGGTTTCGGCGGGCACTTCTTCTGGTGTTGCAACCACTTCTTCTGCTGGTGGCGCTTCTGGGGCTTCCTCAGACGCTTCTTCTATGGCTTCCTCAGGCGCTTCCTCAGGCGCTTCCTCAGGCGCTTCCTCTGGTGCCTGGAGGGCTTCGATTCCTGCCAGCACCCATTCCAGTTTTTCTTTGATTTCAGTTTCCTCGCTTGCCTCGTCGTAGCCTTCTTCCAAGATGTCCACAGCCGCCTCGTAATCCTCCAGAGCGATGTAGACATCTGCCAGGCTAATATAGGCATCTGCTTTTTTCGGCTTCAGTTGGATGACGGCCTCGAAGGCGATGATTGCTTCTTCGTAGTCGCCGTCTTGGAGGTATTTCATGCCCAAGTCGTACTGCTCCTGCCAGGTGAGGTCTTCTTCCTCTTCTTCCTCTTCTTCCTCTTCTTCTGCCAGAATTTCTTCCGCTGGCGTGGTTGCTCCATTGAAGTACAGATACCCGCCGACAGCCAGTCCAAGGACAACCACAACGGTCACCATAATCAGCCAAATTGTCTTCTTCGATTTTGGCTTTTGCAACACAACAGGTGGCAACTCCTGCTCCACAGGCGGTACTTCCTGTTGTTCAGAAAGGTTGGCACCGCATATGGTGCAAAATTGATTTCCCTCTTCCAATGGGCTTCCACAATATTGACAATACATCTTTTTTCTCTCTTTCTGTTACTTGTTACGTCTGCAATTCCGCGCTTCTTGTGACGGCTCAATCCCCCATGACAGCTTGACCAGGCTCAAAATAGGACCCAGTGCAAGGCTGATATAAATACCCATAAAATCAAGGCGTACCTACTATCATTATATCAAATTTTGAGGGGAATTCAATAGAAATGTGATTCAAAATCCACCAATTTATGACAAAATTATGGCTCCCTACAAATATGGTTGCAAAACGCTTCATAAAGTGATATACTTTTTGCAAACAGGCCGAAGCGTTACTGGCATAGCCAGTGTTTTCAAACTTATATGGAGAAGAAGGTGGCAGGTGTATGATATGGCGTGGTTGTGGGATTTGCCACATTGGGAAAATCCGTGAGAAAAATGAGGACAACTTGCTGTTTTGTGGAAAAATTCGGGAGAAATTGGTCACGCCCGTTTGGGAGGCCGACTTTGCCAATGGCACAGAGCCGACCATATTCGCCGTCATGGACGGCATGGGCGGTGAAAGTCACGGTGAATGGGCATCTTTGGTGGCGGCTACAGGCTTGGAACATCTGGGCTTTGCCACCAAAGAGGAAATTGCAAAGCGGTTGCAGGTCATCAATGAAAAAATTTGCCAGCGCATCCGAGCCGATGGGCAGAGGCGAATTGGCTCCACCGTGGTGGTTGCCCGATTGGAGGGAAATCAGGTGGATTTCCTCAACATTGGGGACAGTCGTGGCTACCTTTGGCAGGATGGCACCTTGACCCAGCTGTCCCACGACCATACGGAGTGGCAGAGCAAACGGGACATGGGCTTCACCGAAGCGCAACTGAAAAAAAGCAGAATCGCCCAAAGTGTATTGACACAACACCTGGGGATTTTCCCAGAGGAAATGATTATCGAGCCCTATATCACCCAGGCTACGGTAGCAGTGGGGGACAAGTTGCTCCTCTGTAGCGATGGCCTGTCTGGCATGGTCAGCGATGAGGCAATGACCCAGGTTTTTGCCCAAAACCTTCCCGCAGAAGCCACCGCCCACCAACTCCTACAACTGGCACTGGATGGCGGCGGGCGGGACAATGTGACCATAGAGGTCGTTGAATTTGGGGAATAAATAAACAACAGCTCCAATGCGAAGGCGCATTGGAGCTGTTGTTTTGCGGGTGTGGTCTATCCGCTCATATATTGGTTGGCCTTTTGCTCTGCCAGGGCAAAGTCGTCGGCGGCGTCGTTTAAGTAGTTTTTGATTTTATTCAAGGTGGGACTGCCACCCACAATCAAGTTGGCGGTGAGAATGTCCCAAAGGTCGGAGAAGCCCACCTGCCAATAGAGACTCCGCATATCATCGTCCAAGTCGTTCAACCGAGCGTTGACCATGATGATGCGGGTGGCATAGGACTCTAGCTTGGCGGTGTCCACTTTGAAATAGGGGTTGTTGGCGGCATACTTTACACCGGCGGAGAGGCTGTGAATAAATGCTTGAATGGAATTTATGGCGCTTACGACAGCGTCATGTATGGCAATGATCACATATTCTGCGGTTGCTGCAAGGACAGCGCCAATGCCGGTGACAACCTGCATGAAATCCGAGAAGCTGTTTACATCCAAATCCCAGGTTTTATCTCCAATAAAACCCTCTATCAAACCCATGACAGTCAGGGCGAACTGGTACCGGTCATCTTTGTCTAAGGCGTTCACGTATTTGACAATATACTCTGCATACGTTGTGACCGCACCGGTTTCTGCCTCCTCGCATAGGACACCATCTTCGGAAAAATGGCTGAAAATATCATGGTAGGATGCGACGTCGTCGGCAGTTGGTGTTGCTACGGTCAGTGTGTGGTCGGGGTCTGTCAGTTGCACCTCGCCCAAAACGTGCACATAGTCATTTTCGCCGTAGACACCATAGATTTTATTCAACTGGGCATCAAAGTTATCCAAACTTTGGGCTTCTGCCGCCACAGTTTCGTTAAATCCAGGGCCGTCAATCGACACACATTCCACAATGTTTTCGCCATATTCAGAATACAAAGTGACGTACATGGCATTGTTTCCACCTTGTGAGTGGCCTGCAACATAAATATCGCTGTCTGCCAAATTGTTGTTCTCAATGGTATTGTTGAAATATTCCAATGCCCAGTCCTGCATATCGCTAGAGCCATAGCCATAGGCGGATTCTGCATTATATTCCCAGTTACCAGCTCCAGTGCCACGGTATGCCACATAAGATTCGCCGTCTGGAAAGGAAAAAGTTGTGGCGTTCATGGTGCCATAGGTGTCACCGTAGGACCAACTGCAATCAAGCACCACCACATCGCCTAAATGATTTGCCTCGACGATGGTCAACAGTTCGTCTAAATGTTCGTAGCACGTGGCGCCACTGTCACGCAAATCAACTTGGGCGGTTAAAATTTCGTCTAAGGTTAGATTGACCAAGCCGGACTGCCCGCTGATGTCATACATCAGGGCAGAAAGAGCCGCACTTACATCATAGGATACATCTTGCATCGTCTATGTGCCCCCCCACTCCCGCATGGTGATTTTTTGCGCGCCAATGGTAATGACGTTAAAATACTGATAGCTTTTTTGTTGCAACAGTTGGTCAAAATCCAGTTCCGATGTGAGAGGGGAAAGCGCTGCTTCATCTGCGACCAAAAATCGAAGTTGACCATAAATGGAATCGGACTGTAGGGCTTGCGCCCAAACATCTGCCTTTGCGGGGTCAAATGTATCGGCCTCCACCGCGATGGAAATGGAATATGCGCCATAGGCAACGGGATAATACTGAGCAAACGTCCCATCGGCGGGTAGGTCTACGCTGGATGCGGTGGGCTGAACGACACAGGAAACAAAAGCGGTTTGAAAAATCTCATTTGTCATGTCTAGCAACTTTGCTTCCATATCGCTACGGTATTTCACAGCGAAATAGTTGTCTGCAATGCTGTATCCAGAATCTTCTTCTGTCACCTGCACCAAAATTTGCCCTTCTAGTGCATCACATTGGACAAACATTTTCTGCACGCCAGGCGTTGCATAGCCTGAACCGGTAGACTCCACATAGGTGAAAGTTTCTCCGTATTTTTCTTCCAAATAGTTGAGCGCTTCCGTTTGTCTGTTGGGATTTCTATTCATACAACCTGTGCCTCCCACAATCAATAATGCACAAATAATTACGATACTATAAAATCGATATGTCATTTGCACTCCTTTTCTGCCCGCAGAACATCTGGAATCTACGGGCTGGTTCACCTTACGGTCGTCATTACCAAGTCAAGATTTTTGGCAAGCTGTTTGCCGTGTTGTAAGCATCCTCTTGGGCGGTCTGATAGACGGTGGCGCAGGACGTGATGGCCTGGCTATAGGCCTCCATGGATGATTTGAATTCGCCGTATGTGGAACTACTGCTGTCGATATCTTGCCAAGTGCTGTCAAATTGTTGGGCATCTGCACCAATCCAATCGCCGGACAGAAGCTGCTCCACTGCCCCGTTGGCTGTAGCCATTTCCTTGTCCATATCGGTGCAAAAATCGGTGATTTTCTCTGCCAATTCCCGCAATTCTTCGTGATTTACTTCAATGGTAGCCATGCAATTCACCTCACAAAAACTGCTCTGCCAGGGAGATGTTTGCATCTTCTGTGGCGATGTAGTTTGGACTGATGGTTTGGGTCAAGATGTTGATGTAATTTTCCAAAACCGTGGATCGTGCCTCGTTGCTTTTTTTCATCTGATACTGGAGGGTTTCGGCTTTGGAAGCGGCTGTGCTGTTCCAACTGGTGGCAACGGTGTTGGCTTTTTTCTCCACCGTGTCAAAATGGGATTGGATGTTGGAATTGATTGTGGTCAAGGTCTGGGCGACTGCCAAAATCTCTTCTGTATTCACCACTTGATTGGTCATATGGCACCTCCTAGTCGCCTGAATTTAGCCAAGAGGCCAAACGGTTTTCGTTTACGTTGTTCAGCTTCGTCAGGGCGTATTCGTATCGGGTGATCACCTTTTCCAGGCAATTACCGCACAAATCCTGACCAATTCCTGTGAAATCGCTACGAATCCCAGATTCGATGCTTTCCATTTCAGTCAGGATAGATCTCAATTCTGTTCTGCATTGACTCAAAGATTTGGCCATGGTCTATCCTCCTATATACTGGCTGGCCTTCTGCTCTGCCTGGGCAAAGTCGTCGGCTGCGTCGTTTAAGTAGCTTTTGATTTTATTCAAGGTGGAACTGCCACCCACAATCAAGTTGGCGGTGAGAATGTCCCAAATATCGGTGAAGCCCACCTGCCAATAGAGACCCCGCAAGTCCGTGTCCAAGTCGGTCAACCGAGCGTTGACCATGATGATGCGGGTGGCATAGGACTCCAATTTGGCGGTGTCTACCTTGAAATAGGGGTTGTCGGCGGCATATTTCACGCCGGCGGAGAGACTGCGGACAAATGCACAAATACTGCCCAGAGTGTCCAGCAGGGCTTGACACAAAGCGGCTTTAAACTCCTCTGTTGCATCCAGTATTTCGGTCGCGGCATCTGCGATTGCTTCTATGACACGGTTTACATAAGATTCAATCATATCTTTGACTTCGTCCAGTTTTTCCTTTAGGGCTTCCATTGCGCTTTCAATCAGGGATGCCATAAGGGCAACGGCGGCGGAAACCTCTTCAACGACTTTGTCCTTGATTTCTTTGGCAACGTCCTTGATTTGATCGGCTTTTTCAGAAATCCAGTCGGATATGCTTGTAAAAATGTAGTCTCGATATTCTTCACTGGTTGCAAAGGAAAAATTCGCGGTCACTGCTTGTGAAAGGAATGAAGTAAGATACATCACCACCGATTCACCTTCCGTCGATTCCACCAAATTTCCATTCGCGTCGGTTTCCCAATTTCCCGTCAAATGATACGTAGTTGAAAGTATATAATCCGCTACTGTCTCAATGAGTTTGCTTGTCACCCCAGGCAATTCAATCAAAAAGCAGCTGACAAAGCTTGCTTTTATATGGGTCATCGTATCGGCAACTGTGGCAATTTCAGTTATGTACAGCGCGATGAACTCTGCAGAGTGGCCTGGGCCATCGAAGTTGGTGGCACCGGTGACTGTATTGACTGTGGAATTTTCGCAGGCAGATATAACAGCGGCATAATCAGCCAGGGCACCGCCTAGGGAATGTCCTGTGGCATACCAATCTTGGCTGTTGAGCAGTTCGGCATTTTCTTCCATAAAGGCCTTTAAATCAGCCTCTTGCGCCGTTTCGGTAGAAAAGAGAAGAGCCAGGTCTGCGCCAATCCAGTCTTGCGTGATATCCTTTTCCAAAAGCTGACTGGTTTCACTGCCACGACAGGCCAAAATACTGTCCGATCCGGTGTCTAAAATACAAGCCCACAACCCAGAACCACCGACTGGATTTTCATTGACTATTGCTTCGATGGTCCAGTTGGCATAGGGTTCGGACAGGGTTCCATCATCATTCAAATAATCACCTATTTTGCTGATATCATAATCACTTTTATCACACCAAGCGATCGCATCTGCCACTGTGATAGAACAGTCTGTTTGGCCTTTCGACAAGTCTTTTACCGCTGCATCGAGGTCGATGTATGCCAGTTGTGCTGCATAAAATTGCTCCGATTCACTTACAGCCAACTACCCCACCTCCCCTTGTAGCAAGGTGGTAATCTCTTCTGTAGATTGTACCAGCTTACCATCTTGGATTTGCAAAACCAGCTCAAAGATGTCGCCTTCTGCGCCCAGACTGCCAAGACGAGAGATATCAAAAATTTCCACATCGTGGAGGATGGGTGTTTTTGTGGCTTCAAAATCCTCTTCGTTGAGGAAACACAAGCCAGTGCCCCAGGGCATATTGGGGAGTAGGGCGGGAAATTGATTGTAGACCCGCTCTATGGTTTCTGCCGTAACCGCTTCATTGTTTTTGATGGTCATAGTCACTGTAACGTGGTCAGAATCATAGGTTTCTGCAAATTGATAAGAGGTGAGACCTGCCTTGGCCTCTGGTACGTAATATGCAAGGAAGGTAAAGCAAGAAACTTCAATGCCCTCTTTTGCCCAAATGGCCTTCACTTGGTCTTCCAACTGGCGCGCGGCGGCGCGATTTGGGTACTCATCGCGGGTAAGCTCCCCATCGTCTGAAACCAACGCTTTGAAATACAAGTCTGGATCTGCATCAGGGTAGATGTGCAAGGTGGTGGTGTCCTTGTAATAGCGGTCACCATAGGAAACGACCGTAAAGGTTTCGCCGTGCTTTTCCTGTAGCAGTGTTTGTGCGATTTTCGCTGTTTTTTGACCGCTATTACAGCCCAACAGTGCGGAAATGAGCGTGCTCATCAACATTCCTCCAATGACCATTCGTTTTAGAATTTTTTTCAACATGATTGTCCTCCGCAAAACCCACTGAAGGCTTAGCCCTCAGTGGGTCATGGTTGCATTATTGGAATGCGTCTGCCAGTTGGGTGTTGGCGGTTTCCACTTCTTCGTACTGTGCGGCGACATTGGTGCGTAGGAATTTCACATATTGTTCCAACACATCATAGTAGGTTTGGAAATATTGAGTTGCGAAGGTGCTGTAAGCAGCCATGGTTTCCTCGGAGGCTTGGCCTGTCCAGGTGGAGGACAGTCCATCAATGGTGGATTTGCTGGCGTTGAGGGTTTCCAGCAACAAGGCGTTGTCTGCGGTGATTTGATCGGCAATGGACAGTACCTGGGCACTATCTAATGTAATTTTAGTGGACATATATCTTCCTCCTTAGTTGGCCAGTTGCTTGACACTGGTGATGTTGGTGTCGCGAGCGGTTTCGTAGTTGGTGGCTTGTTGTTCCATGGCTTGGGCGGCTTGCTCCAGGTGGGCAACCATTGCTTTCAACTCTTCGCAAAAGCCGTTGATTTGATCGACAAAGGCCAGGTTATCCGCGGCGTTCCATGCTTCACCCATGGTGGTTGCGGAGGTAATCAGTCGGGTATAGATGCTGCTGTATTCTTCAGAATACGTTACCAGTTTGCTTGCTGCGGTGTGCAGTTCGGGGGGATCTACTACAAATTTCATACTTTTTTCTCCTAAAAATACATATTCTATAGATGACATTGTCATCGATAGTTCAAACAAGAATCAGCTTGGCGGCATTGCGAATGCCTGCGTCGTGTACCGTTACATTGCGGGGGAAGGAATCGCCACTTTCTGCAGCCATTAAGACGGGGCTCAGGCCACCTTTATAGCTCCCGCCCGACAGGCGCTCCACCAGTTGGACAATGAGCCGTGTGGTCTCTTGCATGGTTTTATTGGCAGGCAAATACACGTCATAATGGGTTCCGATGGTGGGCAAATAGACATCTACTAAATATTTTTTCATGTCGCGTTACCTCTATTGCAAAAATTTGGTCAAGATGGCTGTGCCATTTTCCACCACATAACCAAAGGGCGCATCCAAATCGGCGGTGAAATTGGTGGGTTTTTTGGTGATGGACAGGCGGTATTGGTTGCTGATGCCACCACCAATCCAAATGCCTTGATTGCCACGGATATGGGTTTTATACCACGGCTCTGCGGTCAATGGTGTCAGGGTTTGTATGCTTTCGCCCACGATGAAGTGCACGTTGTAGGTTTTTTCGCACTTGCTCATGGAGAGTTGCAACCGTGTCCATGGGGTGTCGTCTGCGGCTTCTTTTTCCGTGGTGTCCACTTGGGCATAGCTGTCCAACAGGGCTTTCAGCTGGGTCATGGACTGAATGATAACCACCAACGGTTCAAAGGTTGGCAGTGGTTGGTGGTTTTTCAGGGCTTCTTTATAGGTGTTGTTGCGGGTCAGCACGGTGGCAAATACTTGACGTACCCCAGTTACGCATTCATCCATGCTACTGTAAACCTGGAGATTGTCCTGGGGGTGTGCCGCTGCATATGGGGCAAACACCATCAAATTCTGGGTATAACCCTGGGTCAACAGTTGTGCCCAACGGTTTAGGAAGGTTTCCCATTCTCGGTCGTCGGACAGAACCAGGTGGATGGGGCTTGCCGTCAGGTCATAGGCCGCCACTGCCAATGTGGCTTTGTTCACACCGGCGGGAACACCGCTGAGTTGACGTGTGGAAACCGTGTCTTGTAAGAATTCCAAGGTCACTTCTTCTGGCAATACAGGGACTTTTTTCGCGTGGAAGTTGGAGTGGCGTTCTTTTGCCCGATGGCACAAATCCTGAATGGCCTGATAGGTGGGTACTTTGCTGTTTGGTTGCGCCACCTGGAATTCCACCACTGTGGATTTGTCCTTGCGAAGGAGCCCGCGTCCGCTGTGGTTTTCTGGGAATAGACCCTCTGTTTTGCCCACAACAGAAGAATAATCGTCGGCATTGTTCAGCTGTAGGCAATACATGGTTTTGAAGTTTTGCAACAGTTGGAATCGCACGTTGTTGACACCGGTACAGGCCAAAACGAAGTAGATTCCGTATTTGGTACCCTCCCGGGTTAAAAAGCTCAAATCCGCCATGTGATTTTCGTAGAGTTCAAAAAAGGCGGCATAGTTGTTGATGACTACAACCATGTTGGCTTCTGGTTTTTCCGCCTGTTGGTTGTAGGCGCTCATGTCCAAGCCCAGGCCGGCAAGCAACTTCTTCCTTGTGCCCATTCTGCCGATGAGCAGTTTGAAGATGTTGTCCACTTTTTCCGTTTCGTGAGACAAAATCACATCGCCCACATGGGGCGCCTTGGCAAAGACGGACATGGTTTCGGCACCGAAGTCCAGAATATAGAGATTGACTTGTTCGGGGGTGTGGTTTTGAATCAGAGAACAGCACATGGATTCTAAGAACATGACCTTGCCACTGCCGGCAGAGCCATAAATCACCACATTGCCATCTTTGGAGAGTGGCACATGGAGGGCATCTTGGCATTGGGCGGCAGGGTGGTCGTATTCGCCAACCAGAGGGTTGAGGACAAAGCCACCGCCCGGTTGAACCCGGTATTTGGCAATCAGTGCATCCAGATAAATCTCCGAAGGAATGGGGTCTAGCCACATTTTCCAGCGGGTGATTTGCTCTTTTTGGCAGACCTTGTCGATGTGGTCTGTCACAACGTCCAGTTGCTTTTTCGGGTTTTTAAACATGGCAAACCGGTCTACATTTGCCTCTGCAATGATGCGACCATTGGTGTTGATGACGGAAACACCATCGTCCCGGTCTTTGATGACCTTGGCAGAGGGGTAGTAGGGCGCGCCGGCCCAGGAGGATTGTCCCATTTCAAACAGTTCGTTGTTGCCCACTTGGAGATAGAAAC
>JAWXUJ010000023.1:0-10301 GCA_044432765.1 Eubacteriales bacterium
GAACTGACCCCCGGCGACGGCTCTGCCAAGGACTACACCCCCGCCGAAGCCACCCTGTTTGTAGACGGCGCGGAAGTCTCCCTAACCGCCTATGAAATCCAGGGCAACAACTACTTCAAACTCCGGGATTTGGGGGAATTGTTCGACTTCAACGTGTCCTGGGATGCCCAAGCCAACGCCATCACCGTAGACACCGGCACCAACTATAGCGCCGATTAAAGAATCAGCAAACACGCTGTACAAAAACGAGAACCGCAATCGACCATCGGATTGCCTTCCCTGTTTTTGTGCAGCGTTTTTTTGCGCTTTTTTTGCCCAAATCACTCCATATTTGCCCAGGATTGTCGAAATTTTTGAGGTGGTGTGCCCACGTTTTTCCGGAAGGTGGAGATGAAATGGCTGACGTTTTCCATGCCCACGTCGTAGGCCACCTCGCCGATGGGCAGGTTGGTGGTGCGGAGCAACTCCTTGGCCTTTGCCATGCGGAAGTCCAGCAGGAATTGGGCGGGGGTCTGCCCCATGTGGGCTTTGAACAGCCGTTGCATATGGTATTTGCTGACGGCAAACTGAACCGCCAGGCCGTCCAAGGTGATTTTCTCCGCGTAATGCTCCATGAGATGGAGCTTCAATTCCCCCACCACCGCCGGTGCCAAAGCCGGCTTCTGCTGGGCGGAAACGCTGGCGATGGACTGAGAAAACAGTTGACATAATAAGGCGCTCCCCGCCACATCGGTGGTCAAATCCCGGGATTCCCCACCGTAGAGAGTCAGCAGTTGGAACAGCACCATCTGCGCCTGGGCTGTGAGATGCCCCACCGGGCTGTTTTGGTTGGCCTCCCGAAAAATATCATAGTAGACCTTGGCCTGCTCCCCCCAAAAATGCACCCAAATCACCCGCCAATTCCCTTCCGTTCTATCGGTGTGATAGGATTGATGATTCTGGCAATTTATCCAAAAGAAGTTGCCTGGTTTTAGGGAATATTCCCTGTTTTCATAGTGCAATGTCCCCCGCCCCGCCAGTGTCAGCTTAATCAGGTAGGAATCCAGACCCTCTCGGGTGGTGTAATAGTCCCGCCCGGCGTGAAAATCCCCCACCTCCTGAACGTAGACCAACTGGTTTTTCGCCGTGGGATGAACGGTGACAATGTGCCATTTAGACCGGTCGTCCAAATCCAACTGATACTGCAAACGCTCTGCCATATTTCGATATCCCCCTTTCCTGTATTTTCCGCAAGATTACGATATTCCATAGCAATTTGTTGAAAGACTTTAAAAATAGTATAGCATATAATCAAAATATAGTAAAGTTAAATAAAATTTTACCCTCTTTCGCCAAGGTGCGACCAACTTGAAAATCGCAAAATTACGATATTGGGAGGATTGCAATGGAACGATACGCATGGAAAGCCAGGGTTTTGCCCGGGATGCTGGGCGAGTATATCCGTCGCCATGACGAAATCTGGCCAGAACTAAAAGAGGTGCTGACCCAGGCCGGCATCCGCAACTACACCATCTGGAACGTAGGCAACGACCTGTTCGGCTACTACGAGTGCGACAGCGTAGAGCAGGCCGCCAAAATCCAGGCCGACAGCCCGGTGGTGGACCGTTGGAACGTCTATATGAAAGATGTGATGGTCATGGAAATGGACCCAAAAACCGGTGCACAACCACTTTTAAAACAAGTGTTTTTATTCGACAAACCATATAAAACAGGAGGAATTTTCCATGAATGAGACCAATATTATCAAAGGTTATGAGTACGCAAAGGCCGTCTATGCCGCCCAGGGCATCGATGTGGATGTGGCAATGGAAACCGCAGGCAAAATCCCCGTGTCCATGCACTGCTGGCAAGGCGATGACGTCATCGGTTTTGACGGCACCGGCTCCCTGTCCGGTGGCATCGCCACCACCGGCAACTACCCCGGTCGCGCCACCAACCCACAGGAGCTTCGCGCCGACATCGACTTCGCCAAGTCCATGATTCCCGGTGCCACCAAGCTGAACCTCCACGCCTGCTACGCCGAGAAAAACGGCAAAACCATCGACCGCGACGCTTACACCGTGGAACAGTTCTCCAACTGGCTGGACTGGGCAAAAGAAGGCGGTTGGGGTCTGGACTTCAACCCATCCTACTTCTCCCACGAGAAAATGGACGGCGACTTCTCCCTGTCCAGCCTGAACGAAGGCACCCGCCAATTCTGGATTGAACACGGCATCCGTTGCCGGGAAATCTCCCTGGAATTTGCCAAGGCACTGGGTCAACCATGTGGCATCAACTACTGGATGCCCGACGGCTACAAGGACACCTGCGCCGACACCGCCATGCACCGCAAATTGATGACCCAATCTCTGGATGCCATCTTCGCCCCCGCCATCGACGAAAAATTAGCCCCCTGCGCCATCGAATCCAAGCTGTTTGGTGTTGGTGTGGAAAGCTACACCGTGGCAAGCCACGAATATTCCTACGGCTACGCTGTGAAAAACAACAAGCTGTATACCCTGGACTCCGGACACTTCCACCCCACGGAAGTCATCTCCGCCAAAATCTCCGCTTGCTTCCAATTCCTTGACCAAATCATGCTCCACGTGTCCCGTGGCGTGCGTTGGGACTCCGACCACGTCATCGCATGGGACGACGAAATCCAAAAAATCATGGACGAGCTGATTTTCAACGGCTACGTGGACCGCACCTTCATCGGCCTGGACTACTTCGATGCCTCCATCAACCGGATTGCCTGCTGGGCCATCGGTATGCGCAATGCCCGCAAGGCCATTCTGTCCTCCTGCCTGGCTCCCATCGATGCCATCCGCACCGCAGAAAAAGCCGGCGACTTGACCAGCCGTCTGGCACTCCAAGAAGAGCGCCGCTCCCTGCCCTTCGGCGCAATTTGGGACTACTACTGCATGAAAAACGGCGTAGACGTTGGCTGTGACTGGATTGGTCGCATGAAGCAATACGAAACCGACGTTTTGTCCGCAAGATAAGGAGAAAACCATGTTTTTTGAAGAGAATAAACAACGTTTAGAAGACTTTTCCCGGATGTCCCAAACCGCCGGTGCCCGGGCTGACTACGTCCAAGGTGGCGGTGGCAACACCTCCGTCAAGCTGGCAGACGGCCTCATGGCCATCAAAGCCTCCGGCTTCTGCCTGGGTGACATTCGCCCCGACAAGGCCTATGCCGTTTTGAACTATGAGGATTTGCGGACATTCTACCGCTCCAACACCCCAGAATCTCTGGGGGACGTAGAGGCCGAAGGCTCTGCCTGCACCAAGGCATCCACCAAAACCATCGAGGGTTTGGCACAGCTTCGCCCCTCTGTGGAGGCCGGATTCCACTCTGTTTTGAAAACCTTCGTTCTCCACACCCACTCCGTCTATGCCAACCTCGCCGCCTGCTCCACCGCCTGTGAAGAAATCGCCGCCAAGGCCTTGGCAGGGGCAGACTACACCTATGCCGTGGTGCCCTACGTCAACCCCGGTGCCATGCTGACCTTCACCATCCAAGCCGCCGTGGCAAAAGTGGAAACCGAAACCGGCAAAGCCCCCAGCGTGATTTTGATGCAAAACCACGGCATCATCGCCCACGACGACGATGCCGATGTCTGTATGGCAATCCACGCCGATGCCAATGCACGGCTTGCCCACTACTTCCACCTGTCCGCCAACGAATTCCCCCACATCCACCTGCGCCCCTTGGCAGCTGGAATCTACGGTGTTCACTGCCCCTATCTCCGGAGCAAACTGCGGAATTGTTGCTACTCCGGTGCCTCCTTTGTGGAAACCCCACTGTACCCCGACCAGATGGTCTTCCTCATTGATGCCTTCTATCTGGACAAGGATTCCATCGAAGAGGGACAATGTGTGGCAAGCACCAAAACCGGCGAAATGCTCCTGCAAATGGACGGCAAAAAGGCCTTGACCGTGGCAGAAACCGTCACCGCCGTCCTGTTCATCCAGGACACCATCGAGAAAAATGGCTACACCATCGCCACCATGGGTGATGCCGCCAAGGACTTCATCGCCAACTGGGAAAGCGAAAAATACCGCAAATCCCTGGCTGCCAAAAAATAGGAGGTGTCTATGAACAAGCCTATGAATCTCCTGGGCTTCGACCTGGGAGCCAGCAACGGACGCGCCATTTTGGGCAAATTCGATGGGGAAAAAATCGTCATGGAGGAACTCCATCGGTTTGAAAACAACTACATCGACGTCCACGGCACCCTCTATTGGGACATCCTCAACCTGTACCGCCAACTGGAGGAGGGCTTCCACACCTTCCGACGGCTGGGCTGTGGCGCGCTATCCGCCTTCGGCATCGACTCCTGGGGTGTGGACTACGGCCTGTTGGACAAAAATGGAGTGCTTTTAGGCAACCCCCGGTGCTACCGCCAGTCCATCGATGGCGACATGGAGGCCGTCTGGGAAACACTGCCCTTTGAAACTCTTTTCAACAAAACAGGTATTGCAACCCTGAATTTCAACACCATTTACCAACTTTACCGGAGAAAACGGGAAAATTGTGTGGCCTTGGAACAAGCGGAAACCCTGCTGATGATTCCCGATTTGCTGGGCTACTTCCTCACCGGTGAGAAAAAATCGGAATACACCAACGTATCCACCTCCATGCTGTGCCGTCACGACACCGGCGATTGGGATTGGGACATCATCAAAGCCCTGGGGCTCCCCGCCAACATCTTCACGGAAATCGACCGAGCAGGCCAACTGCGTGGCTGTCTCACAGATGATGTGGCAAGCCGTCTCGGTGTGGGCAACGTCCCCTTCGCCGCCGTTGGCACCCACGACACCGCCTCGGCGGTTGCCGCCGTCCCCGGCTCCGGCAACTTCGCCTTCTGCTCCAGTGGCACCTGGTCCCTGTTCGGGGTGGAAACCGACCAAGCCATAGTCACCGACCAGGTGCGCAAGGCCAATTTCTCCAACGAAGGCACCGTCCAAGGTGGCTTCCGTCCCCTGAAAAACATTATGGGCTTGTGGATTATCCAAGAATGCAACCGCCAGTGGAAAACCGAAGGCAACCACCTGTCCTGGAACGACATCGTAGACGGGGCAAAGGCCGCCCCCGCCCTTCGCTCCATCATCGACCCAGACAATGCCCTCTTCTTCAACCCAGGCAACATGGCGGACAAAGTCCAGGACTACTGCCAAAAAACCGGACAACCAGTGCCCCAAACCGTGGGTGAAATCGCCCGGTGCATCTACGAGTCTCTGGCACTCAAATACCGCTGGGCCATGGAGCGACTGGAGGAAATCAAGGGAGCAAAATTGGACTCCCTCAACATCGTCGGCGGTGGCATCCAGAATAAACTGCTGAACCAAATGGTGGCAGACTCCATCGACCGCCCCGTCATCACCGGCCCCATCGAAGGTGCCGCCATCGGCAACCTGCTGATGCAGGCCATGGCCTTGGGCGAACTGAAAAACATGGATGAACTCCGTCAAGTCGTCCGCAACTCCGAAGCCGTCCAAACCTACCACCCAAACCACAGCCAAATGTGGGACGACGGTTACGAAAAACTCCTGCACCTGATGTAAACAAAATGCGCTTAAATCGCACCCATGTGGGAGGGGCTCTGCTCCTCCCTATGCTTAAAAATCTCCACCATTTTACGATAAATGGTGGAGATTTTGCATCTAGCAGGGCAGAGTAGCACCCTGCCCCTACGCGGTTGCGTGTGTTTTGTACCGCGCCATTTTATGTGATTTTCAATCGGATTTCCACGGTTGTGCCCACGTTTACCATGCTGTCGAAGGACAGGCCGTAGCCTTTGCCGTAGAGGATTTCCAGGCGGCGGTGGGTGTTGTAGACCGCCACCCCGGAGCCGGTGCCGGTGGAGGGTGCGTCGGCGGTCAAAAGATGGGGCAGTTTTTCCGGGGGGATGCCCACGCCGTTGTCGCTGATTTGAAGCACCAAATCCTCCCCCTCCTGGTAGGCGGTGATGACGATGGAGCCACCTTTCCGGTCGTGCTCCAACAGTCCGTGGAGGATGGCATTTTCCACAATGGGCTGGAATGTCAGCTTGGGAATCAAGGTGTCCAACAGCTCATCTGGCACGTCAGCCAGGAAGTCAATCCGGTTTTCAAACCGCTTGTTTTGCAGGCGGGTGTAGATTTCCACGTGTTCCAACTCGTCCTCCACCGTGTTCATGGAGCGTTTTCGGCTCAAAGTCAGCCGGTAGAACCGGGACATATCGTGGACAGCCTCCACCACCTCGTCATTTTTCCCGCCCATGGACATCCAGGCAATCATGTCCATGGTGTTGTAGAGGAAATGGGGATTGATCTGGGCTTGGAGGGAGTCAAATTCGGCGCGCCGGACTTCTTCGGCGACCTTGGCCTGCTCCTCCATCAAGTCGCAAATCACCCGGGTCATGTAGTTGTAGGTATCGATCAGGTCGTCCAATTCGTCGTTGCAATCGGAGGGGGGCAGAGCCACCGGCAAGGCGTGGCGTGCCAAAGCCATCTGGTTGCTGATGCGGGACAACCGCCCGGTGATGTTCCGTGACAGCAAGGTGGCGATGCCCAAAGCCAGGGCGATACAGGCCAGGTAAATGGCGACAAAGCTGACCACCACCTGGACACTGGCCTCGGCAATGGGTTCCGCCGGCAGTGTGACCACCAGGAACCAATCCGTGTTGGTGATGCTGTAGAACCCGGCGTAGACCTGCTGATCCAAAACCTGTTTGGCCACAAAGTTGTTGGAAGACATAAACTCCCGCTCCACGGTTTCGTAGTTGAGGAAGTAGGTTCCCGACAGGGCGGCATCGGTGGTGGTGATCATGCTGTTTCGGCTGTTGATGATATAGGCCACCGCCGTGTCCGAGCTGAGACACTGGTTCAGCAGTTCGTTGATTGCCTCTGATGAAAAATAGGTGACCACGAAGGCCTCCATCACAGAATCCTCCTTGTAAATCTGGGTTTTCACCACGTAGGCCAAGTCCCCATATTGAGAAACTTCCTGGTGATTCAAGTAAAAAGTGGGGCATAACAGGGTTCGCAAGCTGTTGTCGCCGGCAAAAATCCCCTTCCAATAGGTACCGCTGATGTCCTCGAAGGAGTAAAAAATGTCGGGATACTGCTCCACCAGCGCATTTTCCCCGGTGTCATTGAGGTAGACGACCACCTGGCTGACCTGGGACAAATTCTCCACCGCAGCAACCTTGTCCCGCCACTGGCGCAACCCGGTGACATTGTCGGACAGTATCAAGGCATGGCGAAATGTGGCATCCTCCACCAGTTCTGCGGTTGCCGTCATCACCCCATCCACTGCGGTTTCGATGGCGGGCGCGGCGGTGGACAGGGCCATTTGCTCGTCCCGAATGGTGTCCGCCAGCACCATGTCATAGAGGCGGGTGGCGAAAAAGCTGCCCACCAAAATGGCGGGAATGGTGGCCAAAACGAAGAAAGAGACAAACAATTTCCCCTGCAAACTCATCTGGAGATAGACCCGGGAAACCGACTTCCACAGCGTTTTCATACCATCACCTGCTCCCGGTATTGGGAGGGGGACAGGCCGGTGTACTTCCGGAAACTTTTCCCAAAGTAGTTGCCGTCCCGGTAGCCCACCATACTGGATATCTCCGACACCCGGTTGCGTCCGTCAGCCAGAAGCTGTTTGGCCTTTTCCATCCGGTATTCCGTCAGATATTGGTTGGGCGTCTGCCCGGTCTGTGCCTTGAAGTAGGTGCAGAGGTAGGGCAGAGAAAAGTCGATGAAATCGGCAATTTCCTTGGCAGATAAATTTTCATCGCCGTAGTGTTTGGAGATGAAATCCTTGATGAGAAAAATGGTGGCACTCTGGGACACCCGCTGGTTCAGCAGTTGGAAAAAACCCTGGGTTTTCTCCGTCAAAATCCGTTGCACGTCGGTGATGGTCAGCTCACATTCCAACTGCTCGGAGATGGGCAAATCCTCCCGGGGGAACAGGTCGGTGACGTCCAACTGACTGCGGAGCATGGCCTCGTGGATGGCTAAAATATAGCGGTAATAGACCTCCACAGCGGTGGCGCGAGATTGGCGCAAATTGCCCAAATAGTTGGCGCGGAGGTTGTCCAAACAACCTTGCGCCTCCTGTTCCTTCCGCTCGCTGAGCAGGGCGACAAACTGGGGCACCACCTGAGAAATATCCCCATGGTCTGGAATCTGTTCCTGCCGTTCCAAAACTTCTTGAGATAAAATCGGAAGGTGTGGCAGGAAAAACCCTCGTTCTGCCAACGTTTTCGCCGTGGAATAGGCGGCGTAGCCTCCTCTCTGGTCACCCTTTTCCCCAGTGGCATACCCCATGGTCAACTGACAGTGGGGGGCGAACAAGTGGTAGAGTTTTTCCGCCATGGCCTGTTGGGTAGAGCCTCGCAACGGGTGCTTGGTCACCACAAAAAAGGCAACCAGACCTTTGGTGTGGGGGGTGTGAAACAGGTGGACATTGCCGGTGTCCAACTGGGCAACGCACTGATTTAGCAACCCATTGGGCAGGGATTTCCGTTGGGTACGCAGGACAAAAGCGACAAAACAAGGCGACCCCGGCAAGGCGATGCCCCCCTGGGTGCACAGCAAACCCAGTTGCGCCTGGCTCTCCTCAAAGGGGCGAGTCCACAGACTGGCAACCTGGGTGCGAAGGGACTGGGCATACAAAGCGGCAGACAGCCGACTGGAGGCATTGTCCTGGTGGCGCTGTTTCGCCTCCAAAATGGCATCTTGCAGTTCCTTCCGGTTGATGGGCTTTTCAATGTAGCTAACCGCCTTCAGCTTGATGGCGGCCTTCAAATAGTCCTTGTCAGAGTGCCCGCTCATAAAGACCACCTGGGCATCGGGCAGTTCCCGCTCCAGACGTTGCACCATTTCAATGCCCCCCAAACGTGGCATACGCACATCGCTTAAGATGATGGATGGATGGTGCTCCAAGGCCAGCTCCACCCCATGAAGGCCGTCTTTGGCCTGGAGAATCTCCGTGATGCCCAAGGCCGCCCAGTCCAGAGACTCCAAAATCCCCTCCCGGGTCAAGATTTCATCGTCTGCCAGCAAAAGTTTCACGGCAAACACCCCTTTCGTCGTTTTGCATATATTCTACCGCATTTCTTTTGTGATTTCAATAGAAATTACCTGATATCGAAAAATTTTCCTGTTTATCTTTGAAATATTACCTGTTAAACTATAGGTACATTACAAAACCAACCAAACTGAAAAGGAGGGTACGCTGTGGAATCCTATATTCTGGAAATGAAAAACATCACCAAAATATTCCCCGGTGTCAAAGCCTTGGACAATGTGAGTTTTTCCCTGAAACCCGGTGAGGTTCACGCGCTCATGGGCGAAAACGGCGCCGGTAAATCCACATTTATCAAGGTCATCACCGGTGTTCACAAAGCCAACGAAGGCGAAATTTTATTCGAGGGCAAGCCGGTGAAATTCCGCTCCACCAAGGATGCCCAAGCATTGGGCATTGCCGCCGTGTACCAACACCCCACGTCCTACCCCGACTTGACTGTGGCAGAAAATATTTTCATCGGTCACCAACGGATGAAAAACGGCCTGATCTGGTGGAAGGAAATGCACCGCCAAGCCACCGAGCTTCTGTCCCGCCTGGATGCCGACTTCGCCTCCACCCAGGAGATGGGCACCTTGAGTGTGGCGCAACAACAGATGGTGGAAATCGCCAAAGCCCTGTCCACCAATGCCAAAATCATCATCTTGGACGAACCCACCGCCGCCCTGACCCAACAGGAGTCAGAAAAGCTGTATCGCATTGTGGATGAGCTTCGGGAAAACGGTGTCTCCATCGTCCTGATTTCCCACCGGTTCGAGGATATGTACCGCCTGGCCACCCGGGTCTCCGTCCTGCGGGACTCCCGCTACATCGGCACCTACAACGTGGACGAAATCTCCAACACCGATTTGATTCGCGCCATGGTTGGTCGTGAAATCAGCGATTTGTTCCCAAAACCCAACGTCACCTTGGGCGACGAGCTGTTCCGGGTGGAAAACTTCTCCCGCACCGGCTTCTTCAAAGACATTTCCTTCACCGTACGAAGCGGTGAGATTTTAGGCCTGACCGGCCTGGTTGGCGCAGGCCGTACGGAAGTGGCAGAAGCCATCTGTGGCATCACCAAACCGGATAGCGGTCGCCTCTACTTAGAAGGCAAGGCCATCACCATCAAAAAGCCTGCCGATGCCATGAAATCCGGCATCATCCTCCTGCCAGAAGACCGGCAGAAACAAGGCCTGATTCTCTCCTGGGGTCTGGGACGAAACGTCACCTTGCCCACCATGGGCAAATACGCCAAGGCCGG
>JAWXUJ010000024.1:0-10162 GCA_044432765.1 Eubacteriales bacterium
GTAGCTGAATAATTGAACTTTTTGAAGCCTGCCAGACTTGGGTCGGGCGGGCTTCTTTTACAAATCGCACATGAAAATGTGTAGAGAAACTCACAAATTTTAGGAGGATATTACAATGGCTTTTACTGCAAAAGACGTAAAGACCCTGCGTGAAATGACAAATGTTGGCATGATGGACTGCAAGAAGGCTCTGACTGCTACCGAAGGCGACATGGACAAGGCTGTGGAGTGGCTCCGCGAAAAAGGCTTGGCTGCTGCTGCTAAGAAGTCCGGCCGTATCGCTGCTGAAGGCGTTGTCAACGCTGTCGTCGTGGACGGCATCGGCGCTGTCGTTGAAATCAATGCAGAAACCGACTTCGCTTCCAAGTCCGACAAGTTCATGGAATTTGTTGCTGACGTGACCGACATGGTCGTCAAGCAAGATCCTGCAGACGTTGACGCTCTGTTGGCTGGCACCTACCCTGGTTCCGAAATCTCTCTGGAAGCAACCCTGCCTGAGAAGATTTTGGTCATCGGCGAAAACATGAAAGTTCGTCGTTTCGCTCGTTACAACACTGGCATTACAGTTCCTTACGTCCACATGGGCGGCCGTATTGGCGTTCTGGTCAACATGGAAGTGGAAGGCATCGAAGCCTCTGCTGTCACCGAACTGGGCAAGGACATTGCCATGCAAATCGCTGCAATGAACCCCATGTTCCGCGACAAGTCCGACGTTGACTCCGACACCTTGGAAAAGGAAAAGGAAATCCAACTGACTTTGGCTCGCAACGAAAATGCACAAGCTGCAAAGCCCAAGCCCGATGCCATCATTGAAAAAATGGTCATGGGTCGTATCAGCAAGTACTACGTTGAAAACTGCCTGATGCAACAAGCATTCGTCAAGGAAAGCAAAATGTCCGTGGAGCAACACGTTGCTGCTGTGGCAAAGGAACTGGGCGGCAAGATCACTGTCACCAAGTTCACCCGCTTTGAAAAGGGCGAAGGCATTGAAAAGAAGGTTGACAACTTCGCAGAAGAAGTTGCAGCTGCTGCTGGCTTGAAGTAAGAATTTTGAACAGGGAAGGTAACTTCCCTGTTTCTACAAATGAATTAGGAGGCTATGTTATGGTAGTCATCAAAAAAGAAACCATCATTGGCGAGATTCTGGACATCGCACCACAAGTCGCACCTATGTTTATGGCAATCGGTATGCACTGCTTGGGTTGCCCCTCAGCTCGTAGCGAAACCGTGGAAGAAGCCTGCATGGTGCACGGTGTGGACTGTGAAGAATTCTTGGAGCGTGTCAACGCTTATATCGAAGCCACTGCAAAATAAACCAAAAAGAGAGCTTCGGCTCTCTTTTTTTATGAACTTGAATGGGGAAGTATAATGAAATTACCAATTTCCAACCGGCTGTTATCCTGCGCTCGTTTGGTGCCAAAAGATTCCAAAGTAGCCGATGTTGGTTGCGATCACGGCTATTTGGGCATCTATTTGTTGTTGAATCAAAAGGCCAGCTTCGTCCATGCCATGGATCTCCGACCCATGCCACTGAACAATGCCAAGCGCCACGGCAAGAAGTATGAAGTAGACGACCGTATGGACTTCCACGTCTGCCACGGTGTAAGTGGCCTGCAGGCCGGGGATGTGGACACCATCGTCTGCGCCGGTATGGGCGGGGACACCATCATCTCCATTTTGGAGCCAGTGGCCTGGGTGAAGGACTGCGCCTTGATTCTGCAAGCCCAGTCCGCAGGCAACGAACTGCGCCGTTGGTTGGGCACACAGGGCTATGCCATTCTGTCGGAAACCCTCAGTGAAGATGCTGGGAAAATCTACTCCACTCTGGTGGCAAAATTTACAGGGGAAGTCTGGGATGTGCCCATTGGACAGCAATACGTCTCCGTTCAACTGATGGAATGTGGCTCTCCACTGCTGAATCAACATCTGGACAGGGTGGAAGCGGGCATCCGCCGTGGGGTGGATGGCCTGAAGTTGGCGCGCGGGCCCATTGATCCAGCGCGGCTGGACTACTACGAAAAAGCCTTGGATGAGCTTTTGGAAATGAGGGAGAAACATGGCTAAAGTTGGAGAAATTCTGGACTATTTCCTGGAAGTGGCACCAGTTTCCATGAAGGAAAGTTGGGATAATGTGGGTCTGCTCTGTGGTCGCAAAGACCGTGACGTGACCAAAGTACTCATCGCGCTGGACCCCTTTCTGGAGTCTGCCCAGGAGGCTAGTCGTGTGGGCGCCCAACTGCTGTTGACCCACCATCCTGTCATGTTTTCCACCAAAACCGTCAGCGACGAGGATTTGATTGGGCAAACCCTTCTTCATCTCATCGAACAGGGCATCGCCACCATCAACCTGCACACTAACCTGGACAGCGCCCCTGGTGGGGTCAACGATTGCCTGGCAAATGCCCTGGGATTGCAAAACATCCAGGTGTTAGAGTCAGCGGGTTACGATTCCCACGGTCGTGACTACGGCTTGGGACGGTATGGCGACGCGAAACCACAACCACTGGACACCTTCCTTGATTTTCTAAAAGAAAGTTTGAATTGCAACGGATTGCGCTATGTAGACTGTGGTAAACCTGTCGAAAAAATTGCCGTTGGCGGTGGCGCCTGTGGGGAGTTTTTCAAAAAAGCATTGGCCGTGGGCTGTGACACCATGGTGACAGCCGATGTGAAATACAACCAGTTTGCGGATGCAAAAGCCTTGGGACTGAACCTGATTGACGCAGGACACTATGCCACAGAGCAGGTAGTCTGCGACTATTTGCAATCCAAAATGGCGGACAAATTCCCCGAAATCCAGGTGATTTTGTCACAGGACAACGTGGATCACGTGAAATACTGGTTGTAATTTGCGGTAAAATATGATAAGATAATCTCATATGTAATGATACGAAAAGAAGGGAAGAAAATTCATGTCTGGACATTCCAAATGGCACAACATTCAAAAAACAAAAGGGGCTCAAGATGCCAAACGGGCACAGGTCTTCACAAAAATTTCCAAGGAAATGATCATCGCGGTCAAAGAGGGAGGGAGCCCTGATCCTGTCAACAACTCCCGCCTGGCAACGGTCATCACCAAGGCCAAGGCCGCCAATATGCCCAACGACAACATCAAGCGTGTCCTGGACAAAGCAGCCGGCGCTGGCAGTGGTGACAGCTATGATGCCATCACCTACGAAGGCTACGGCCCCGGCGGTGTAGCGGTCATCGTGGAAACATTGACCGACAATCGGAACCGCACCGCCGCCAACATCCGTCACAACTTCGACAAAGGCCATGGCAACATGGGCGCAACTGGTTGTGTTGCTTGGAGCTTCGACAAAAAAGGCGTGTTGGTCATCGATAACGAAGAAGGGGAACTGGAAGAAGATGCCGTCATGATGGACGCATTGGACGCCGGTGCCGAGGATATGGAAGCCGAAACCAACTGCTTCCAAGTCTACACCGACCCTGACGACTTCAACACAGTTGCCGACGCTTTGACTGCAAAAGGTTACAAATATCTGTCTGCACAGGTTGAAATGGTGCCTCAGAACTATCAAAAGTTGGAATCTGAAGAAGACATTAAGTTCATGGAGCGCCTTCTGGACATGATGGAAGATGATGACGACGTGCAGAATGTCTGGCACAACTGGGATCAAGAATAATGCAAAGGCATCCAACCTGGTTGGATGCCTTTTGACAAATGAGGTGGATTATGAAACGAATTTTTTCTGAAATATTGATGGCTTTCATGAACAAAGAGGATGTGGTGCTCTGCTCCATCATCGCCAGTTCTGGCTCCACACCCCGGGGTGCAGGTGCCAAAATGGCGGTGCTGTCCACTGGCAAGACCGTGGGTACCATCGGTGGTGGCGCAGTGGAATTCCAGGCTACGGAGACCGCAAAAGAAGTGCTCCGCACTGGAGAATCCCAGACCAAGGGGTTTATCTTGAAGCGGAACGAAGTTGCCGACATCGGCATGATCTGCGGTGGGGATGTGACTGTTTACTTCCAATATTTTGATGGAAAAAACACGGAAAATATGAGACTTATCTCTGATATTCGGAATCTTTATCATAAAAAAGTCAATAGTTGGCTGGTTACTTCTATCGGAGAAGGCTTCGTCTGGGACATGGGTGTCTACGTGAAAGGCCAAGGATTTATCGGTGGTGGTTCCCTGGTGGAATCAGAGGTTTTGCCACTCTGTCAAGGGAAGGCTGTGCTGACCAAAAACCTGTATGTGGAGCCGTTGACTTCCGGCAGTGCCGTCTACGTGTTCGGTGGAGGTCACGTTTCCCAGGAATTGGTGCCGGTGATTTCTCACCTGGATTTTCGCACCATTGTCTACGAAAATCGTCCGGAATTCGCCAATAAACGGCTGTTTCCTGGGGCTTTTGACGTAATTTGGGGCAGTTTCACAGACATTGTGGATAACTGTGACATCACCGAGGAAGACTACATCATCATCATGACCCGGGGGCACAGCGACGACTACGACGTGCTGGGCCAAGCCCTCCGCACTCAGGCCAACTACATCGGTGTCATCGGCAGTCGAAAAAAGGTGGCGGCCACATTCGCAAGGCTCCACGAAGATGGCTTTACCCAGAGGGATACAGAACGGATTTTCACCCCCATCGGCCTGGAAATTCAGGCAGAAACCCCGGCGGAAATCGCCATCAGCATCGCCGCCCAGCTGATTTCCCACCGGGCAAACCGCCATTAGGAGGTCTTTATGGAGAAAAAAAGCCGTCGCAATACGAAGAAAAAAATCGTCTCGGCCGCTTGGGCGCTGTTCTACGAACAGGGGTACGAACACACTACGGTGGAGGATATTATCGAATTATCAGGCACATCAAAGGGAAGTTTTTACCATTATTTTGAGGGGAAAGACGCACTTTTAGGCTCGCTTTCCTTCCTTTTTGACGACAAGTATGAGGAGCTGATTCCCACCTTGCCATCGGACATGGATGCCTACGAAAAATTGCTCCACATCAACGGTGAACTGTTCGCCCTCATTGAAAATACCATCTCCATCGACCTGCTGGCACGGCTCTACTCCACCCAGTTGGTGACAAAAGGGGAGCGCCATCTTCTTGACCAAAGCCGTACCTACTACCGGGTGCTTCGCCAAATCGTCAAGGAGGGGCAGGAGCGAGGAGAGCTGTCTGCAGAACTGTCGGTAACAGAAATCGTCAAACTCTACGCCCTCTGCGAGCGAGGTTTGATGTACGATTGGTGCATCTGCAGTGGCAACTATTCCCTAAAAAATTACGGCAAAACTGCTATGCCTATGTTATTGCAAGGAATTCGCGGTTAAAGAATATTTTTTGTCATATAAAACGTCTCGATAATCGTCTGGTGAAAAACCGTGATAGAATCAATGAACAGTAGATAATATCAGAACGCAGTACAGACTATATTCTGTACTGCGTTCTGTATTGTGTTCTAGTCTAAAATATGGTACAATATCGTGGTAAAAAGAGAATGTCCCGAAAAAATGGGACGGAAAAGAGGAAATTATGACAACTGCAAACATTTGCATCATGATTGCCATTGTGGCGTATCTATGCGTGATGCTGGGCGTTGGTTGGGTCTGTTCCAAAAAGAACAAATCTACCGACGACTTCTACCTGGGGGGCAGAAAACTTGGCCCCCTGATGACTGCCATGTCCGCCGAAGCCTCCGATATGAGTGGCTGGCTGCTCATGGGTCTGCCTGGCGTGGCCTATCTCTACGGCATCGCCGATGCTGGCTGGACTGCCATTGGCTTGGCACTGGGTACCTACATCAACTGGCTCATCGTGGCAAAGAGAATTCGTCTCTACACCCACTCCATCGATGCCATCACCATTCCCGACTTCTTCTCCAAGCGGTTTGGTGACAAGAAAAATATCCTCTGTGGCATTGCCGCAGTGGTGATTGTGATTTTCTTCGTGCCCTACACTGCATCTGGCTTTGCCGCCTGTGGTAAGCTGTTCTCCACCATTTTTGCGGTGGACTACATGAGTGCTATGGTGGTCAGTGCCATCGTCATCGTTGGCTACTGCGCACTGGGTGGCTTCCTGGCAGCCTCTACCACCGACTTGATTCAATCCATTGTGATGACCCTTGCACTGATTATGATTTTGGTTTTCGGTGTCAGCGTGGCCGGTGGCCTGGATACGGTTATGGCCAACGCAAAGGGATTGGAAGGCTATCTTTCCATGACCGCCATGCACGACCCCTCCACTGGTGGTTCCAGCTCCTATGATTTGCTGACCATCATCTCCACCATGGCTTGGGGCTTGGGCTACTTCGGTGTGCCCCATGTGTTGCTTCGATTTATGGCCATCGAAGATGCCAACAAATTGAAACAATCTCGTCGTATTGCTTCCATCTGGGTGGTGATTTCCATGGGTGTGGCCATTTTCATCGGTGTTGTTGGCTACAGCGTTTCTGCGGCTGGCGCCATTCCTGTGTTGGCTGACTCTGAAAACATCATCATTGTCCTGTCTCAGCTGTTGGCTGAAAACGGTGTTTTCTTTGCACTCATGGGTGGCTTGGTTCTGGCTGGTATTTTGGCTTCCACCATGTCCACTGCCGATTCTCAACTGCTCACCGCTGCTTCTGGCATTTCTCAAAATCTGCTCCAAGATTGCTTCGGCATGAAAATGTCAAAGAAGACCACCATGATTGTGGCGCGTGTCACCGTTGCTGTCATCGCCGCTCTGGGTGTGGCCTTCGCCAGTGACCCCAACAGCTCCGTCTTTGGCATTGTCTCTTTTGCTTGGGCCGGTTTTGGTGCCGCCTTCGGCCCAGTGGTTTTGGCAGCCTTGTTCTGGAAGCGTGCAAACCTCCAAGGTGCACTGGCTGGCATGATTGTCGGTGGCGTTATGGTCGTTGTTTGGGAATATGTCCTGACTCCATTGGGCGGCATTTTCACCATCTATGAGTTGCTCCCCGCATTCTTGTGCGCACTGGCTGCCATTGTGGTGGTTAGCTTGGCAACCAAGGCTCCTGACAAATCTCTTGTTGAGAAGTTTGAAGAAGTTCAAAAGATGCTGTAAATACAAAAAAAACCGAGGACTTTCGTCCTCGGTTTTTTTGTTTATTTTAGGAACAACCGCCCCAATACTTTTTCCACCCGCTTGTACAGCAGGAAGGTGATGGTGGAAACCAGTACGCCTTTGACCAGGTTGAATGGTACCACAGCCAAGAGTACCAGGGAGGCCACAGAGTCGATGGCGGGGTTGATGGCACTGCCCATGGCGACAATGGCATCCAGAGGCATACCGTAGAGTTGGGAGAATTTGGGGAGTAGGTAGACTGCATTGAACAGACTGCCAAATGTTGTCATACACAAGGTGCCGGCGGACATGGACAGTACGGCGGTTTTCTTGCTTTTGCCGCCGTGGTATAGAATGGAGGCCGGCAGGACAAAGGAACAACCGATGACAAAGTTGGCAAAATCGCCCACAAAGGCGGTGGTTGTCCCCTTCAAGACCAGTTTGATACAGATTTTCAAAAACTCCACCAAAACGCCGGCCACAGGGCCTAAGTAAAAGGACGCGATGAGGACGGGGACTTCACTGAAATCCAACTGGTAGAAGGAGGGGGCGAAAAACAGGGGAATCTCCAACAGCATAATCACCGCAGACAAGGCCGATGACATGGCGATGAAGGACACAAATCGCGCTGGCGATTGGTAGCGTATTTTGTGACAAAATTTCTGCTGTGACAAAAAGGCCAGTCCCAATATGCCTCCAAAAATCAGAAGGGAGACAAGGATGAAGATTGCGTTTTCACGAAACGCGGATAGGAGTTCGCTCATGGTAAATACCACCTTAAAAAAGATAAACACCTGAAAAGCCATCTGCCTTTCAGGTGCACGAACTCCAAAAAAAGGGAATTATTTTGGGGATTGCGTGTACTTCTTTCATCCAGACTATACTGTCGGTACTGGAATCACACCAGTTCCTGCGTTGCCGCTCGCGGACTTTAACCGCCGATCGGGAATTTCACCCTGCCCTGAAGACACAATTCAGTTGTTTTCTACTACAGTATACCACGGATTTACAAAATTGCAACACTTTTTTTGCGAATTGTGGTATTATGTAAAGGTACAAAAGGAGGTGGGATTTTGGTTTGCGGATTTACAGGGCATCGCCCACAGCGGTTGCCCTGGGGCTTTGATGAGGCCGACCCCCGATGCGTGGCGTTGAAAACTCGGATTGCCCAAGAGGTTGCATCACTGGCAACGGCCGGTGTCACCACTTTTGTCTGTGGCATGGCACTGGGCTGTGATTTCTACTTCGCCGAAGCGGTGCTCCGACTGGGGGAATCCAGGCCGGATATTCGCCTGATTGGCGCCTTGCCATGTCCACAGCAGCATCGGAGCTGGGATGAGGATAGTCAGGGGCGATACATTCACCTCTGTAGCCGATGTTATCATCTGGAGATGGTCTCTGACCACTACAGTCCCCATTGTATGAACTGGCGAAATCGTTGGATTGCGGAGCAGTCCGACTATATGCTCACCGTCTTTGACGGCGGGGGTGGCGGTACGTCCAACGCAGTTGGTCACGCCCAAGCCCAGGGCGTGACCGTCATACCACTGTGGCTTTAATAGGTTTTGGGATACTCCAGACCTTGCATCAAACCGTTCTGGGCGGCTGAGGCTACATCTCCGCCGATGACAGAGCCGTCGCAGATGAGCAGAGTGGCAAAATAGCTCTCTGTGGTATCGGGGTAATTGGTGATTTCATAGACGTACCGCTGGACGGTTTTCCCCAGATATTGGGTCAGGTCATAGCCTTGGGACAGTTGCAATTTGTTGTATTGTTCCAGAATTTCGGGGAGAATCTCCGGGATTTTGACCTCCTGGGTTTCCACAGGGGTGGGGTCAATCTGCCAGCCCTGGGACTGCAAGAAGGCGACGCGATCGCTGTTGGTCTCGACCAGGGTGACCACGTCGGCCTGTTCCATATCCTGGTCGGCTTTGGAGCAGAGACTGACCAGTAGGGCGATGATAACCACGATGATAAAACCGATGGTCACCAATTTTTTCTTGGAGATTTTGGTGGTAAACACAAGCATGAAAGTTCCTCCATTCATTAAGTTGGGTGTTAGATACTACGTGAAAAGAGGGACAAATATGACAAGCAAGGGTGAATCAATGGAACGATTGGATAAAATTTTAAGCGACGCACAAGTGGCTAGTCGGCGGGAGTTGAAGCCCATCATCAAGGCGGGGCGAGTTCGGGTCAATGGGGCGGTCATCACCAAACCCGAGCAGAAATTTGATAGGGAATCCAGTGAAATCCTGGTGGATGGCGCGCCCATTCGCCGGGAGAAAACGGTGGTGGTACTCCTCCATAAGCCGGCGGGGGTGGTCACCTCCACCGAGGATTCCCGGGACAAAACCGTCCTGGATATTCTGCCAAAACAGTATGGTACCCTCCACCCCATCGGGCGGTTGGACAAGGAAACTGAGGGGTTGCTGCTCCTGACCAACGATGGATTGTTGACGCATCACCTGATTTCGCCTAGCCATCAGGTGGAGAAAATCTACTACGCCAAACACGAAAATTCTGCCACAAAAGAGGATGTTGAGGCCTTCGCCAAGGGGCTGATTTTAGCCAATGGAGATGTATGTCTGCCTGCCAAATTGGAGTCTTTGGGGGCAGGCGAAAGCCGCATCATCATCTGCCAGGGGATGTATCACCAAGTTCGCCGTATGATGGCATCCCGGCAAATGCACGTCACATATCTACGGCGGGAAGGGGAGGCTAATTTGAGGTTGTCCCCTCTGGCAGTGGGGGATTTTCGAGAATTGACCGGGGAAGAAGTGGAAAATCTCCGTCTCTAGCAAAATGCACAAGTTTTATCGGCGTGATTGGACAAAAAAAGCAAGCAAAATGGTTTAATTTTCCATTGTATAGGAAAAAGAAACAAAATTATAGTCATTTTTTGAAATAAAATGTCAATAGGTACTTGAAATATGTCCAAAAATAGAGTAGAATCTAATCATATATTTGTATATAACGCAATCCGTCAAAAAAGACATTTATTTGGCGGTTATCAATTACATCCAAAGCCGATATTATGAGAGGGAGGGCATCATTATGTCCAGTCGCGTATTTCAAAGTGTTATCGCCCAAATGAAGGAGGCAACTGACCGCACCATCGGTGTTATCGATGG
>JAWXUJ010000025.1:0-10101 GCA_044432765.1 Eubacteriales bacterium
GAGGACGGCTACCTGTGGCCGGAGGATAAATTGCGCCGGCTTATGGGAGAGGGGGTTGCCCTCTACCGCAGTCGTGGCACCAAGGATTATGTGGTGAAAATGGTGGAGCTGTTCACCGGTCACCGCCCCTATGTGGTGGAGCAGGGAGATTTGGAACCCTTCGCCAGCGACGTAGAAAAGTCTGGTCTTTTGGGACATCTGTATGGTCGCAGTCCCTACACCATCACCCTGATCCTGGAGCGATTGGATTCCACGGAATCCTACAACGCATTGTTGCGGATTGTGGAAAACGCCACACCCGCCTGGCTCCAGACCAATGTGGTGGTGCTGAAGCCTTATATCTTCCTGGATAAATACACCTATCTAGGCATCAACACCAGGCTGGAACCTTACAGGCCACTCCATTTAGATGGATATTCTGCACTGCCTTTCACCCAACTGGGTGGGGACATCGATGCTTCACGATAAAGGAGAATTGCGTTATGAAAAATCTGAATTATTTCCCATTTGCCCGTGGTCGCTATTTTTACGGCAAGCTCCTTGCTGTAGACGATTTTGAGACAGAGCAACGGTATATGAACGACAAGCGCCGTCTGGTCAACCGGTTCCTACACGGCACTGGGGTGGTTTGTGGCATGAACGTCATCCGGGTGGATGACCGCACCATTTCTGTGGAAATGGGCATGGCTCTGGACTTCGCCGGGCGGGAGGTGGTGGTGGATGCTCCCCTCATCCGCAAACTGGATATGGTGGACGGCTACGACGAAACCGTCGCCCAGGATGGCTATTTCTACCTCTGCATCGAGTATGCGGAGAAGGGAACGGAGCCGGTGCACAGCATCGCCGGTGGCACCACCAATGGCGAGGCAGAGTACAACAAATACGCCGAGGGCTACCGCCTGTTTTTGACTACCCAAGAGCCGGAACACGAGGGCTTTACGGTGAAAAACTACTACCAGGACACCAAGACCATCTACTGGGGCAATGGCATCCGTGTCAAGCAATCTCTGCCCCGATTCGTCACCGCCAATGGGGACTGCCAACTGACGGTCACCGTGGAAAATATGGGACAGCAACAGGGCTTTGTTCTGGACTACGACCTGTCTCTCACCTGCCTCCAACATGAGGGCAGTGACAAGCTCCATATCCACTTTGACGAGGGCAATTTCGCCCGCGCTGGGCGGTATCAACTGACCTACGACCTAAAGGCCATGGATGTGACCCAGGCCGAGGGCAGTGTCAACCCGCTGGCAGATTCTCTGGCGCTGACCATCGATGGGCGGGCTGTTACAGGCAACGCATCTGGAAGCAACCGTTGCACCATGGTCAGCGGTGACCCCAAAAATGCGGTGATGAACCGGTACTACAAAAGCGCCATGGAGGACATTGTCCGCAACACCTATCAGCAGAGCATCTACTTGGCAAAAATCAGCTTGATTCAAGGGGGTAGCGCCTACTACATGGAAGATGTGGAGCCTATGCCCTTTGACCAATACGTCTACAACAACGCTCTGGCACTGGCCATGCACCAGATGGGCGGGCAAGGTTCCGCCGGCGGGGCTGTTGCAGAATCCACTGCTCCAATCCGTCACCGTCCCGCAGAGAAAACCATCGCTTCAGGCTCCTTTTTGGTGGACATGGGCATCGGCGGGGTGGAGGGACAGCGGTTCTTCTCCGAAGCCGTCAGCCACGGCTTGGGATTGGGTGCCGTTTCCATCCAGGCGGGCATTGGTGTCACCACCGACGACGATGCCCCGGTGGTCTTCGGCTCCAGTCAGATTTTCGACCAGGAGGAAAACGAAGTCCAGGCCGAGTTGGCAGTGAAAACCGATGTGACCCGCGGTACATTCCGGGTGGGACTGCGACTGACAGGTGTGTGCACTTGTCGCCAAGTCCGCGTCCACTGGACGGCTGTGCGGGATGTGAAAGACACCATCTACGACCAAAACAGACGAAAAATGTTCCTGCGCCCCGATGTCTGCTCCTTGAAAGTCCGAGAGGAACAGTATTTCGAGGTGGTCTTTGAAAACCTGTCCGACCGCCGTATCCAATGGCGGGTGCACGAGCCACAGGGTGGGGAAATCGACCAAAATGGACGGTACATCGCCCCCAGTGTGGCAGGTGTCTACCAGGTCATCGCCCAGAGCATGGCCCATCCAGAATTGACTGCCAGCACCTATGTGGTGGTGCGAGATTAGCATTGTTTAGGAGGGGAAATCATGATTGTACAGACATGGGAACAGCGGTTGCAGGTTGTCCAGGTGTTGGAGGAATCCCCAGGCCAACAGGTCAGTCTGTGCCGTGACACGGAGACGGGACGCACCAGCGTGGTCACCCGGTTCACCGACCCGGCCTTGATTCCCCAACTGCTTCCGCTCTTGAAATCCGCGGAACAAAACCCGGCTTTTTCCGACTTTCAGCGGGTCTTCACCCACCAGGGTCATATTTGCGCCCAGTTGGCCTACAGTGAAGCGCCCACCCTGGAAAAACGGTTGGCAAACAGCCCACAAAACCTCCAAGAACGGTTGGAAGTGGCGGGAAATCTACTGCGCCAACTGGTGCTCATGGATATGCCAACCGTTATGGCGGCAGCCATGGTGACGGCGGAACACATTCTGGTGGAAAACACCCTCCACGCCACCTTCGACTACCGCTTCACCGGAGAAATGCTGACCCAAACCGTCTCTTTTGCAGAAATCACCAACCAGGTGCGTCAGGTCTTCGGGCTTTTGTTTCAAAAAGAGTTGGAGGAAAAATCTATCCTGATTTTAACGGAATATCTGGAGTGTATCCAGGGATTCCAGAACTATTTGGAACTTTACACCGGATTCCACCCGGTACAACAGACGTTGATGGAACAGGTACAGGCTGGGGAGATGATTCCCAAAACCTGGTTGTTTCGCGCCTGGGAGAAAACCAAAAAAGCCTTCGCTCTGGCAAAACCCTTCCTGGTTGGCCTGGTGCTGATCAGCGCATTCTGTTACTTGATTTACACCTTGATTACCCCCACGGCCTTTACAGGCACGGTTCATTTCATCGAGGAAATCGGTACCGTCTCCGTGGAGCTGATAGACCCATCCCAACCTTAGAAATCCTGGAAAAAAGGAGGTGAGATACATTGCAATTTCCAAGCCAATTTAATCCATTGCAGATTTTGAAGTACAGCGGGCAACGACTATCCCGGATGCTGGTACTGCCCATCACCCAGGGCTATCGGAAGCTGATTCGGATTGTGAATCCTAACGGCTTCTCCGCCAAGGTGATGACCGATGTGAAAAAGGGAAGCAAGGAATTGCTGACCACCAAGGAACCCTCCTTGCAAAACTACTTCGACATTGGCAACCACTACATCTCTAAAAAACTAGTGTTGATTTTGGCACTTTTGACCCTTGTTTTGCCGATTTTGTATCTCCAATACCTCCATCCAGTGGTGCAGACCTATTGGCTCACCACCAACCTGGTGATCAACACCGGGGAGATGATGGGGCACACCGGCAAGGTGCGCTTACGCGCCTACGAAGACGGATCTGTCCTCTACCTGGGGAACATGGCCTTCGGGCGCATCACCGGGGACGGCACCCTCTACGACTACGATGGCAACCTGGTCTATACAGGTGCCTTTGAAAATGAAAAATACAGTGGCACAGGATTGCTGTACCACGACAATGGCATCCTCCAATACAGTGGCACATTCCAATCCAACCTCTATTCTGGCGATGGTCTCCTCTATTTCACCAATGGAACCTTGGAATATCAAGGCACATTCTCCAAAGGACTGTACGACGGCGCCGGCATCCAATATGACCAACAGGGGCAAACCGTCTACGACGGTGCCTTCTCCAAAGGGTTATACGAAGGTGCGGGGCTCCTTTACCAAAACGGCGCACTGCTCTACCGAGGCGACTTTGTGGCAGGCAATATGGAAGGGCAAGGGGTGGTCTACAGTGGCGACCAAATCACCTATGAAGGCAGCTTTGCCGTCGGCGGATACGACGGCGCAGGTAAGCTCTACGACGTGGTCACCGGCAATCTGCTCTATGACGGCACATTTGACAGCGGAACATACAGCGGCGAAGGACGGCTGTTCGATGGGCAAAGTGGCAATTTGCGCTATGTTGGTGGATTCTACCAAGGTGTATTTGAAGGCGCGGGCAAGCTCTACGACCCGGACACCGGCTACCTTCTCTATGAAGGCTCCTTCCGTCAAGGCTTTTTTGACGGCGAAGGGGTGCTCTACGATTTGGACTCCGGTAAGGTGCTGTTCCAGGGCAACTTCCTCTTAGGTCAAGCCCACGGCAGTGGCACCCTCTACGACCCAGACACTGGTTTCGTTGTCCAATCCGGCAACTATGAAAACGGCGTTGTAGTGTCTGCTGACACTACAACCACCACAATAACCACCACACCATCCACCACCGAAACGGTGGTAGAAACCCCAGAAATAGAAGTGGTGGAAGTACCCGAACCGGAGGTGGTGGAACCCACCACAGAAACCGTGATTCCAGCGGATGCCACAGAGGCAATGCCTCCAGAACAGCCGGAAATCGTCATCTCCCAACAGGTCTATGATGGTCCCACCAACCAATCGGGGGACATGGATTTAAACGCACTGACCCAACTTCCCACGGAGGAATTGGAGGCAACATTCCAAACGCACACGGCCAGTTGGGATTTGGACGGCGGTAGTGTGGCGGTCTATGAAGACGTTTCCAGTGGGGTGGGCATCACCCTGCGGAAAAACACCAGTGGTAACGTGATTTCCATGGATGTGTGGAACGACGCACCCCTTGCAGACGGCTTGACAGTTGGCATGACCGCCAGTCAGATGGCACAGTTGGTGGGTAGTCCCATCTCCACCACCACGGAGACCATGGGCGCACAACGGATGATTTCCGTCAGCCAGTCCAACCGCTATTTTGGACGGCTCACCAACCTGTCCCCCGATAGCAAGGTGACCATCCAAACCTACGAAACCACCAGTGGCACCGTCCAGGCTATCTTTATGACCGGCAGTGACCAGTGCTTACTACTGGAATGGATTCCTTAAAAAAGAGGTGAAACTATGGGAACGTATACCATGGTGGCAGATGTGAGCAATGCCTTGGTGCAAGTGTTGCGCCAGACACTCTGCCCGGAAATTGTGGCAAACCCGGACAACATCGGCCTGTGCTCCCCATCGGAAAAAGGGGACATGGTTCTGGGGCTCCATCTCTATGACATCCAGGAGAGCAAAGAGGTACGCGCCACGGAGATGATTAACTTGGGCGCCAACAAACAGCGCCATCCGGGGACGTATTTGACCCTTTGTTACATGATTACCGCCTACTCCCGCGCCGATGTGAAGCACCGGGCGGGGGAGGACCAACGGATGTTGGGGGGCGTTGTCCAGACCTTTCGAGACAATGCCATCATCGGCGAAGCCACTCTGTCCCCAGTGCCAACTGCAGGGTCCATGGACATTCGGGTGCAGATGCTCCAACTGGAGACAGAGGCTCAACAGCGGATTTGGAACGTGCCTAATGTGGCCTACCGCACCTCACTGTTTTACAAGGTCAGTCCAGTGGAGATTGAATCCGCTCGGGTACGGCGTGTCCAGCGGATTGTGGATATGGATTTGACAATTAAGGAGTGATTTGGATATGGAATGGAAAGACAATGGAATCCACCGCGGGCGCATTCACCGGAGGGTGTCCCTGGCGGTGATGGTCATAGACGACCTGACGGGAACGTGCATCCACACCCCTGACTTGAAGTTGGTCTGTGGTGAGACCAGAGCCAAAGCCCTGGGCAAGCCGGATGGCTACTACGTCTTTTTGGACTGTCCCACCCCGATTTTGACGGTGGAAATCACCGCCTGGGCATATCACTCCGCCGTTGTGGCGGTGGAATTGGCAACGTTGCCACCCCTTCATCCCGCCATCAAGCTGCGGTTGACACCCAACAGGCGGTACGCCATCCCCGCCAACACCACCTGCCTGGAGGGTGCCGCCCCGCCAGAAGCTCAAATTATGGTACACTGCGCCAACAGCCCCAAGCCACTGCGACTGCTCTACGACTACGTGGCAAACAGTGCCCAAATCCAACTCTACGACCCCACCGGACAAAATCACGAGGGGCGCACCTTGGCGCTTTTGTCCAAGGGAACGACCCAATACATCACCCTGGGGGACAGTACTCCGGAGGACGGCGGGTATCTGCTCTCCAAACCTCTGGGACAAAACCTCCCTAAGGCCGGAACCACCCTTCTGCCAGTCACCGCTGTGGTGGCTGACAAAACCGGCGGATTTTTCCTCCCACTGCCACCGCTGGCGGTGCAGTCCTACGACTGTGTCATCCGCTGGACAGCAGGAGGTGAAGCCCACACCACAAGCCAACAGATTCCCTGTGGCAAGGTGACCGCCATCCACTTAGAGACGAAGAAATGAGGTGACCCATGAAAAAATGGAAACAGGCCATTTGGCTTGTTCTGGTGCTGGCTTTTGTTCTGGCACTGGTGGCAGGCCTCCAGGCGGGGGACGCACCCCTGTCCCAAGTGCAAAATCTACTGGTGGACAACGGCTTTGTCTACGGTGTCAACCGAACAGAGGAGGATTTTCAACTGTTCCAATCCACCATGGATGGCGAACTGGTGGGTCAAATCCAACTGCCCATTACAAAAGACGATACCGCCTACCATTTGGCGGGCTGGACACTAGACGGCACCACCGTCTACGCTCTGGTGCAAGAGACGGACATGGTCACTGGTACCTATTTGGGAGAAGCCCTATATTCCTGCGATTTTTCAGTGGAAACCTTGGATTTTTACTACGAATTGCCAGTCCTTTCCCCACAACAGGTGACCAATCTAGGCGTCACCGTCCACGACGGCACCGTCTTCTGTGTGCAAACCAACTACGAAGGAAAAACAGCAGAAGCCACGGTATACAAGGGGGAAATTGGGCAAACACTGGACTTTTTAACAAAATTTGAATACGACATCGGCATCGGTTTCACCGATTTTTATGTGGACACCACCGGGGAAGTCCTGTTCACCACCCCGGTAGGGGAGGCCTATACCCTATTGGCAGACAACACCCTCATTTTGCGCCACAGTGGCGAACAAATCGCACATATGACCGCCGACCAAGGGGGCAATGTCCGCTTGGTGACCAGGGGTGGAGATGTTTTCCAGTTGACAGTAGACGGCGAATCGCCATCCCAGGCCATCTCTCACCTCCAGGTGACAGAGAATCCAGATATGGCGGTGACCTCCTACACCTTCAACGAAGCGGGGCAAATCGCCCTGGTGAAAAACAGCAACCGAGTGGTGGTCTACACCGACCAGGGGTTGCAGATTGCAGACTTTGATACCTTGACCCAACCCACCGCCCACCAGTGGCAAGTGGGGCTGATGGTCTTCTTTGGCATCCTGATTGCAGTGGGTATTTTGACATTTTTAGCCTATGGATTGTATCGGCTGATGGGTAAGAAAATCCCCATTGTCACCAAACTTCTGGCGGTGTTCCTACCAGTCCTGGCGGTGGGTTTGACATTGACCAGCGGGGTGGTTACCCACCTGTTTACCCAGCAGTTGACCGACAATCAGTATGAACGACTGTTCCTATTGACACAGCAGCAGACTGCCACCTTAAACGAAGCGTATTTGGAAGAAATCAGTCTGGAAAACCCCCACGACAGCGTGTATTTCTACCAACTCCGCGCCGCCATGAATCTTCTGCCCACCGGCGGTACCTTGGTGGACGAAGATGGGGAACTGCAAGAAGTCTACCACGACACCTACTTCTGGCTTTACAAACTGGAGGGCGGTATCCTCTACTCCCTCATCTGTGAGCAAGACTACATCGCCGTTCCAGTGGAACAGCGATATGACTGGGAAATCGCCGCTCAATTCTACCGGGCGGTGGTCAACAAAACCACCCTCCGCACCACCTTCGCCGATAGCTACGGTCAGTGGACGGTGCTGATTACCCCCATCTATAACCAGGCCGGAGATGTGGTCGGAGTGATGGAAACCGGGGATCAGGCAACCAGCCTCCACTACGCCGTTGCCCAAGGGGCAAAGAACTTGTGGACACTCCACCTGGCGGTGATGGTACTCCTCATCGGTCTGCTGACCGGTGTCATCGTCTATTCCCTCTACCCATTGGGACGGCTGAAACGGACGGTCAACCGGATTGCCGAAGGGGATTTGGGGGTGCAAACCACCGTCCACGGGCACGATGAAGTGGCGGAAATCTCCCAGGTGGTCAACCGGATGTCCTACAACGTGGCCTACCGGGATCGGGAAATCCGCGCCACCAGTGAGGGATACTCCCGCTTCGTTCCTGCAGAGGTGTTCCAATTACTGGACAAATCCAGTGTCATCGACGTGGAACTGGCAGACCAGACCTATGTGGATGGCGTGATTTTAGGGTGTGGGGTATCCTCCTTTGACCAGGCTGTCCGCGCCATGGATGCCAAGGAGATGTTCACCTTCATCAACCAGATTTTAGAGGAAATGGTGCCCACGGTGGAGGCTACCGGCGGCATGGTGGATACCTTCGACAAAGCCGGCTTGGTTGCCATCTACACCAAAGGTGGTGCCGGGGCATTGGACGCTGCCATCGCCCTGCGGCGGAACCTGAGAACCACCCAACTGGAGCGGGACTTGGGCGGGGATTTCCACGGTGTCATCAGCGCCGGCCCCGCCATGATTGGCATTGTGGGCGCAAAAGAGCGACTGGAGGCCATGACCATCTCCGAGCACAGCTGTTTCGCCCGATTCCTGCGCCCGCTGGCTGTGGCGCAAGGGGCTCATATTTTAATTACCGATAGCGCGGCGCGGAAGATTCCAAACTTCCACACCGCCTATCACAGCCGGCTTTTGGGTTACGTTCGTATGCACACGCTGGAAACGGTGGAACGGATTTACGACGTCTACGACGGCAGTGACGAATCCACCTATGCCTGCAAAGAACTTACTAAGGCTACCTTTGAAAAAGGGGTGGAACTGTACTGCACCGGTGCATTCTACGATGCCAGACTGCTGTTTATCGAAGTGCTGAAACAGCACCGCCAGGACAAGGCGGCACAAAAATACCTCTATCTCTGCGACCAAGCCTACCACGAGGACAAAGAGCAGGATATCTGCATCGCAACGTACTAAAGATGGAAAAAGGAGGGGAAACCATGAAAAAACGACTGATAATCTGGATTTTAGTATCGTCTTTGTTGCTAACCATGACCCAACTGGTTTGGGCGGCCACCGATGAGACGTATGTGGGAGGGGAGACCTCCTCCGATGGAATTACCCTCAGTGGTGTGGGTACCGATTGCACATGGGCGGGTGAAATTGTGAAATACAATGACGTTTATTACTTGTCCGTTCAGGTGGAAATTCCACTGGAATACGAGGGAGACTACACCGTCAGCATCAACGTAGATGACGAGGAACTGGACGTTGGTGCCGATAATCTGGGGGCTGAAGAAGATGATATCAACCTTTACCTCTATATCGATGCGGAAGTTTGGGAGGGTACGCAAACCATTACCGTCACCATCTCTGGCCTATCCAAGCCCGGCAGTTCCGGCAGTAGCAAGCCCAACGTGGGTAAGTTGGTCTATGACAGCAGTACGGAAACTGGAGCGGTGGTGGAGGAAGAAGAGGAAATTCGGGTGGAAAACGAAACATCCGCCGGGGACAGCAACACCACCCTTTGGCCCAATGGCAACGATTCCGTCACTCAAGAGGAGTTGGAAGCCCTGGTGAATCTGGTAGAACAGCACCGGGAAGACGTGGCAGAGGATACCGGCGACCCGATGATTGAGGCCATCGTCTTTATGGAACAGCCCATGAAAGGGGACACCTACGGCGTGACCTTGACTGCCGACCAGGTGGCATCTCTGGATGACATCGACCTGGACAGACTACGAGTAGACACCCCAAAAGGCTCCGTTTCCGTCTACGGCGACACCCTGTCCCAACTGCGCAACACCGGGGAATTGGTCACCTTCACCATTGTTCCCCTAGAGGGTTACGACCACGGCGCGGACATCACCATCCAACACGGTGACACCGATTTTACCTACACAGAAACCCCCTATGGCTTTCGCATGGTCATC
>JAWXUJ010000026.1:0-9810 GCA_044432765.1 Eubacteriales bacterium
ATGAAGGCGACCGCACATATTTCCTTATTTGTCAAGCCTTTTTTGAAAAAAGCGCTTATTTTTTCTCCCATTGGAAGCGTTTAACTTAATGACATTGGTTTTTGTACAGCATCATTTGTATTCAATGAATTTCGATGGTTTTGCGAATGGAGGACAAGGCGCTTTTCTCCAATCGTGACACCTGGGCTTGGCTGATGCCCACCTCTTTTGCCACCTCCATTTGGGTTTTTCCATCGAAGAAGCGGAGAGCCAAAATGTGTTTTTCCCGCTGATTCAGTTTTTGGATGGCATCTTTCAACGCAATCCGTTCCAACCAGTGGGCATCTGTGTTTTTCTCGTCTCGCACCTGTTCCATCACTGTCAGGGGGTCGCCGCCTTCGGAGTAAATCGGCTCGTGGAGGGACACCGGCAAAGAGATGGCATCCATGGCGTAGTTGACCTCTTTGAGTGGCACCTCCAACTCCTTGGCAATCTCCTCCAGCGTGGGTTCCCTTCCGTGTTCTGCCGTCAGTCGTTCCTTGCACTGGAGCACCTTGTAGGCCGTGTCCCGCACCGACCGGCTGACCCGAATGGCGCTGTTGTCCCGCAAGTACCGCCGCACTTCTCCGGCAATCATGGGGACCCCATAGGTGCTAAATCGCACCAGCTTTGTTTCATCGAAATTTTGGATTGCTTTCAGTAGGCCGATGCAACCCACTTGGAACAGGTCGTCCGGGTTTTCGCCCCGACCCATAAATTTCTGAATGACAGAGAGTACCAACCGCAAATTGCCTTCAATCAGCCGTTCTCGCGCCACCAAGTCCCCCTGTTTGGACAGGCTGAGGAGCCGTACCATCTCGTCATTTTTCAAGGTCTTCAACTTGGATGTATTGACACCACAGATTTCAACTTTTCCAATCATGGCTTTATCCTCCCCGGAAATACTTTCTAACAGTATCTCCCCTGGAGGATTTTTTGATACCCCAATTCCAAAATTGGCGGGTTTTACCAACGGAAATCAAAAACCGACCATCTTGAGATGGTCGGTTTTTAATTAAGTTTCTTCTAGTATTTTATGAAGAATCAGAATGTTTTTTCCGTTTTCCCGGGTATATGTAACGGTATCCATGCTTTTTTTCACCATGAGGATGCCCAGGCCACCAATGCGCCGTTCTTCAGCAGCCAGGGTGATGTCGGCATCCTCTTTGGCCAGAGGGTCAAAAGGCTTGCCACTGTCCAGGAATTGTAGTGTCACCCTCAGAGGATTTTCCTCAATGGTGCAACGGATGTTGGCTTCGCCAATTTCCGAGCCAAAGGCATAGTGGGCAATGTTGACGTAGACTTCCTCTACGCAGATAGAAATTTGAATCATGGCGGAGGGAGACACACCCACCCGTTCCAGTTCCTCTTCCACAAAGGCCTGTACTTCCACAACAGCTTCCAACGTTGCTGCTACCGTAAGTTCCTTCATCATTTCTCACTCCTTAATCCGCAAAGCCAGCATGGTGATGTCATCAAACTGGGGTGCCTCTCCAACGAAGATGTCCACATCTTCTTTGGTGCCGTGGAGCAACCCTTCCAGGCTCTTTTCTCTGTGCCGGTTCAGGGATTCCACCAACCGCTCATTGTCGAACAAGGTATTGGAACAATCGGTGGCTTCTGGCACACCGTCGGTGTAGACGTATAGGGTGTCACCCTTGTGCAATTCCAGCTCATATTGGCTATAGGGCATATCCTCCATGCCCGCCAGAACGAAACCATGCTTGTCGTGAAACAGCTCAAACTCCTCATTTGCGCGACAGATGGCAGGATATTCATGGCCTGCATTGGCGGCTGTCAACTTTCCTGTGGAAATTTCGTAAATGCCCAACCAGACGGTAACGAACATCTCTGCCTCGTTTCCTTCGCACAGTTGGTTATTGACCTTCTCCAGAACATCTTGCGGAGGCAAGCCCTGTTGGGTGGCATTTTTAATCAAAGTTTTAGAGATGACCATAAACAGAGCGGCAGGAACGCCCTTGCCGGACACATCTGCCATCACCATAGCCAGGTGGTCATCGTCCACCAGGAAGAAATCATAGAAATCACCACCCACCTCTTTGGCGGGGGTCATGCTGGCATAGATGTCAAATTCGGGACGATCTGGGAATGCTGGAAAAATGGATGGCAACATACTGGCCTGAATATTGGTTGCAACACCCAATTCGGCTCCAATCCGTTCCTTTTCCGCAGTGATAGCTGTGAGATTTTCGATGTATTGTTCCAACTCTTCCATCATAAAGTTGAAAGAATTGCCCAATTCTTCAATTTCATCCCGGGTATTCATCTCAATGCGTTGGTTGTCGAAGGTGCCAGATGAGGTGATTTCCTGGGTAAAGGTTGCCAACTTGTTGATGGGTGCGGTCACCGTTTTGCGGACAAAGAGGACATAGCAAACCAGTGCCACAAAGACCACCCCAAGAGAGACCATAACCAGCTGATTGAGCAGAGAAGTTAAGTGTGTACGCACACTTTGCATATCCAAAATATACTGAATTTCCGCAATAGCCTGACCGTTTTCGTCCAACACTGGAGACGCGGAAGTATAGTTGTAGCCGTAGTCATTATCCGTAATCAAAGGGGTGGAGGTACCCAGATTTTGACTGTACAGTTCCCATGTGGTGATGTAGTTTTTCATGTCATTTTCATCGGCTGCAGCATCCACATAGGCCACATCATAGCCATAGGGCAACTGATTCAGCGGATCATCGCCCATCTCCTCCACCATGGTGTCGATGTAGAAGACAACGCTGTCCTCGTCGGGCACCGCCAAAGACAGATAGGTGATTTGCAGATCCTGTTTCAAGTTGTTCAAAAGCGCCGTCACCTTTGCATACTCCGGTGTCTGATCACCGCCTTCTGCGATGATGGTGGCAACGTCCGCTGCATCTAGCATACGAGCAATGCTCAAGCTACCAGTGATGACCTGCTTGGCATACATATCCTCCAGATAGGTCCTGGAGTTTTGATAACTGAAATAGGAGATGGTCAGTGTCAAAATCACCCCCAAAATACTCAGTGACAAAATGAATTTGGGTAGCATTTTAAATTTCATAGAGACTCCTTTCGCATTCCAGTTTTATCGCTGTGACAGTTGACGATGCGCAATCCCATGGTGACCATAGTGTCCTCTGCCAAAACCAAGGCCTTCAGTTGGTGGAAATGGGCATCCACCCAGGCCACCCAAGGAGCTTGGGCCATATGTTCTTTCTGCTTCGCCAGTTCGGCGTCTTCTTTTAAATAGGAGACGTAAGTGTCGTATAAATCCCGCTTCATAGTCTGTTGGGCGTAACCCGCCCGCTCTTGGCTGACGATTTCTTCATTCTGGACTTCTACATCCACGTAGCCACATTGCTCCAAAATACCAAGCAATTCCCCGCCCAAGGCCCGATTGCCGGCGAAGGGGTTTTGCGCCAACACCTCCACAAAGCCGGCGCAGAGATTTTCCGGGTCGGGAACAATCATGCTACGACTGTCATTGGTCTCAATGACCATCAACTGCCCACCTGGAGCCAACACAGTTCGGAGGGTACGCAGCAGTGCCTTCGGGTTTTTCAAATGTAACAGCACCAGGGAAAGGTGAATCACATCAAAGGCTTCCACCCCTGCCTCCTGCATAATCTCCGCCAAACGACTGGGGAACTGGGCATCCTCCACATCGCAGCCGTAAAAGGAAAAAATTTCGTTACCAAATTGCGCCTGGGCAACCTGGGCCAAATCCTGGTGGTATTCCAAGCCCACCACCCGCGTCACTGTGATGTCGTCACGGGGGGCAAATCGGTCGGCGGATTTACAGCCGTTATTGCTACCCACATCCAAAATTCGTCCCTGGGAATGTTCCGCCAAAACCCGCTCATAAACCGGTCCCTCCACAGCTTTGAATAGCCGATTTTGGATAGCCAGTCGCGCAAGTTCCACCTCCAAGTGATACACTTCATTGGTTTGCATAGTTATCTCCATTACAAAATCAAGTATAGGTAGTTAAAAATCAGTTTTCGCTGATAGTTGTAGTATGTCGCCTTGGTGGTAATCATCCGCATAACGCCCATATCCACATCGTCCCCTTGGCTGTCAAAAGGGTTGTAGATTTTGACGTTGTCCCGAATCCGAAGGATGTACTCGCCGTCGTTGTCCAGGACTTTGATGGCGATGTAGTACTGTTTGTCCTGACCATTCAGACCGAATTTGATGATGTTCAGCACCAGTTCCTCCACAATTAGGTTGACGAAGAAGCTCTGCTTCATATTCATCTCCCAACTGTCACAGAGCTCTTCCAAATCCACGGAAATCCGCGCGATACTCTCCGTTTCGATGACGTAATATTTTTCAAAACTCCGCTGTACAGTGTTATAACTTTTGGTCAAATAACCGGCAGAACTGCTGGCCAATCGAACAGCCAGAACACCCACCAGACCGCCAACCTCTGCCACCACGTAGGCCAGTGCCACGCCCACAATGCCATTGGTTGGAATCAGGAGAAGCCCTGCCGTTATCATCAACACCAGATTGCGCACCACAGACAGGCTGTTTGCCAACCGATACCGACCGATGGTTTGCCAAAAAGCGGTGACCACCATATGGAATCCACTGAGAAGCAAGCTGAGTGCATAAATCCGAAATGCCAAAATCGCCTCCGCCGTCACCTTGCCGGCTAGGCCGAACATATTGAGTGCCACTTCCGGCATAGCCATAAAGAGCAAGGCAAACAAAGCGCCAGCGCCACATGCCACCAGAGATGCCAAGCGGAAGCTAGCCATCACGCTCTCCTTGTCCCGCTCGCCACAAAAAATGGAAACCACAGTGGACAAGGCGTTAGAACCGCCCTCAAAAAAGGCACCAGGCAACAACCCAGTGGTGTAGATGACGCCAAATACCGCCACCTGAATCACGCCCTGTTCGCTGTTATCCATGAGCAAGGTGTTAAAACAGACCATGACCATGCCCAGAAACAGATAGGACGACCCGATACCAAAACCGTTGGTCAGCAAATTCTTCATGTCTTTCCATGTGAATCTGCGCCACCCTAAGGTGAGCAGTGCGTGTTTTTTCAAGAAGTGGAGTAACAGCACACCCACACCCACACCCTCTGCAATGGCAAGAGATAAGGATGCACCGGCGATGCCCATATTCAGCCCTTTCATAAAGACCAAATCCAAGGTCAAATTGGTCACGATGACCATGCCAGCGGCAAGTGCCGCCAACTTAGGATCTCCATCTGTGCGGACGGAGACGGTGAGAATGTGATACATGACAAACAAGGGCGCACTGTAGAACACATTGGTCAAATAGGCCGTTGCCAATGGCATCAACAGATCATCGGCGCCCAAAAGAGCAATGATTCCAGGACGGAACAGCGCACACACTGCCAAGCACAAGAAGCCGGCCACCAAACCCATAGCCATCAATCCATGGAACTGCTGGTTGGCCTCCTCCACCCGACTACCGCCAAGGTGTTTGCCCATAAGCACGTTGCCACCGATGCCCAGAGTCACCCCCAACAACGCAAAGGCCATAAAAGCCGGTGTTGCCAAGTTGACCACAGCCAAGCCGTCACTGCCCACCAAATTGCCCACCAACAGTGCGTCAATCAAAGTACAGATGGTAATGGTCAGGGCGGAGCATATGCCCCAAAATGAAAAATTAAAGTAGGCGTGTTTGACAAATGCCTGCTGTTGTGATTTTCGTTTCATGCTTTTTACCGCCTCCAATTCAACCAAGTGAAATCCACCTATCCTCAAAGTTTATTTTACCTTTTATCACTGGAAAAAGCAAGAGATTTTTTCCATTTCCCCCATCCATACGCCCCTTGCCCTCAAATCCGCGAAAGTGCCGCAACTCGAACCCGCGAACCGACACATCCTTCTGCTATCGCCTGGCTTGATGCCATTTTATAAAAACAACCAAGCGGATTTTTCAATCTGCTTGGTTGTTCTGCCCATTTTTAGATTTCTATGTTTTTGCCTAGCGATTCTACCATTGGAATCGCTTAACTTAATGACATTGGAGTTGTTAGGCAGCATTTTTCTTTTTCAGTGCCTTTTGGGCAATTTTTGCGCCGGAATTGATGAGGAAAACCAGTACCAACAGAGTGGCGGCAATGGCGAAGGCGGAGTCGAAGTCGGCCCGTTCACTGGCATACATATACAGGGCAACAGACAGGGTGCCACCGCCGGTTTGATAGGCGGAAAGCAAATCTTTGGCAATGACGGTGCCCATGCCAGCGGTGAACAGGAGTGCGGCACTTTCGCCCACGATTCGTCCCACGGACAGGATACAACCGGTGACGATGCCATCAAAAGAAGAGGGGAGAATGATGGTGCGAATCATGTGCCACTTGGTGGAGCCCAGACCCAAGGCGCCTTCCCGATAGCTGACAGGCACGGTTTTCAGGCTCTCCTGGGTGGTGCGAACGATGGTGGGCAGAATCACAATGGTCATGGTCAGGGAGCCAGACAGAAGACTGGTGCCCAACGCCATTTGACGAGCAAAGAACAGCATACCAACCAGACCATAGATGATACTGGGGATGCCAGCCAGGGTTTCTGTGGTGAATTCCACAATGGTTTTGAACTTGGGGTTTTTGGCGTATTCCGTCAAATAGACGGCTGCGCCTACGCCCAGAGGCAACGCAATCAACAGTGTCAGGCCGATGACGTAGAGGGTGTTGAGAATGTTGGGCAGAATGCCCACGGTTTTGGCGATGTGATCCGGACCGGTGGTCAGGAAGTCCCATGACATGTGGGGCAGGCCTTTGACGAAGATATAGCCAATGAGTAACACCAGCAGGGTGACGGTGATGAGGGCGCTGATATATACAAACCCACGGAGGGCGTTTTCATATGTTTTCCGTTTTAAATTGTGGTTCATTAGGCATCCTTCTCTCGTTTCAAAAAGTAGTTCAGGGCGGCGTTGATGATCATGATGAAGCAATACAGCACCAGGGCGATGCTGAATAGAGCCTTTTCTTGGAGGCCGGAGGCGTAGCCCATTTCGCTTGCCACGGCGGTGGTCAGGAAGCGAACACTGGTAAAGATGCCAGGCATATTTGCCACGTTACCAGACACCATCATAACAGCCATGGCTTCGCCAATGGCGCGACCGACACCCAGGACGATACCTGCGATGATGCCACTTTTGGCGGCGGGGATGCTGACTTTGAATACGGTTTCAATTTGGTTGGCACCCAGAGCCAAACTGGCTTCTTCATATTCCTTGGGCACAGCCAACAGAGCGGTTTCGCTGACGGTGATGATACTGGGGAGAATCATAATGGCCAACACGATGATGGCGGAAAACAGGTTGGCGCCACTGGGCAGGTTGAAGGTGTTCATCACGGCAGGTACCAGCACCATCATGCCGATGAGGCCGTAGACCACACTGGGGATGCCTGCCAGCAGTTGGACGGCAGGGCGGACGATGTTGGACAGCTTGCCATGGGATAGTTTCGCCAGATAGACGGCGGTGAGGAGTCCGATGGGAACACCTATCACGATGGCACCCAAGGTACCCCAAATACTAGTCAGAATAAAAGGCAGGATGCCGAATTGGGTGTTGGAACCAGTAGATTTCCAGACGGTGCCAAAAAGGAAGTCTACAATGCCGATTTCCGCAATGGCGGGAACACCGGAGTAGATCATGTAGGCGGTGATGAACACCACGCAGGCGATGGACACCGTGCCACAGATGAGGAACAGGTTTTTCATAACCCATTCCAATATTTTTTTCGGAGTGATTGTGTTCGTTTTCAATTTTTCTTACCTCATTCTGCCACCAAAAGCTACAAAGGTTGTACCTTTGCAGCTTTTGCGTGTTTTAAGCGTTTTTTAGATTATGCCACAGGGACAGCGCCTGCGCCGGAGACCAGGGAAGCAGCTTCGCTACTCAGGACAAAGTCGTAGAAGGCTTGGGCAGCAGCGGACAGTTCCTTGCCTTCGACGGTGACGAAGTTGAAGTTACGTTGGAACTTGTAAGAGCCGTCTTGGATATTGGCTTCGGTAGCTTCCACACCTTCGATGGTCAGAGCGGTGACAGTGTCTTCAACAGCGGCAACAGAGGCGTAGCCGATGGCGTTGGGGTTTTGTTGGACAGCGCCGATGACACCGCCGGTGCTTGCCAGTTCTTGTTCGTAGACGCATTCTTCCACACCGATGATGGATTCAAAGCCGTCGCGGGTACCGGAGCCAGCTTCACGACCGATGAGGACGATGGGAGCGTCTGCACCACCCAGTTCAGACCAGTTGGTGATGGTGCCGTCAGCGATGGCAGCCACATCTTCAACAGTCAGGTCGGAGACAGCGTTGGAGGTGTTGACAATGATTGCAATGCCGTCGATGGCGAAGACAGTGCCGACGGTTTTCAGTTCTTCGGTTTCAGAGTCTTTCACGTCGCGGGATGCAAGGCCGATGTCGTAGCTGCCGTCAGCGGCGGACTTGACACCAGTGGAAGAACCGGTTGGGTCATAGGTGATGGTGACGTCTGGATTTGCTTCCATGAAGACTTGCATGGCAGCCAGGATGACGCTTTCAACGGAGGTGGAACCACCGACGGTGACGGAGCCGGACAGGCTTGCAGCTTCTTCAGCGGGAGCGGTTTCTTCAGCGGGAGCAGCCTCAGTGGTGGTAGCTGTGGATGCAGTTTCAGTGGTAGCTGGGGTAGCGGTTTCGGTCTTGGTGGCACAGCCTGTGAAGACAGTTGCCATCATAGCCAGGCTCAACGCCAAAGCAATCATTTTTTTCATAAGTTACACTCCTAAAATTTTTCATTTCACTATATTCTGTACTCGCTTGGTACAGTTGCTATTATAGGACTGGAATGTTAAATCTAAAAGTCAACCATTGTCAAATCAATGTAAAATAAAATCAGGTGCCATCCCATGGGATGACACCTGATTTTATTTTACCATATTATGCTTTTGCCAACAAATCGTCCAAAATCTCTTGGGCGATGACTGGGTTGCATTTGCCACCGGTTTTCTTCATGACTTGCCCCATGATGGCTTTTGCCGCCATGGTTTTGCCTTTTTTGAAGTCGGCAACGGATTTTGGGTTTGCTTCCACGGCCTCTGTGACCAGTTGGGTCAGCAGTTCACGGTCGTTGATTTGTTCCAATTTGTGGTCTTTCACAAATTGGACAGGGTCAGCGTCGCTGTTCCAAATCTCTTTCAGAACGGTTTTGCACACACTGCTGTTGATGGTGCCAGCGCCGACCATCTGTGCCATGGCGGACAGTTGGGCGGCGGTGATGGCGGGGACGGTGGACTCCACGTCCATGAGACGGAAGACTTCGGAAATCAGCAGGTTTGCCACCAGTTTGGGATATTCGGTCAGGGCGGCGGCGGTTTCAAAGTAGTCTGCCATGTCCAGTTCGTTGGTCAGCAGTTCGGCATCATAGGCGGTGAGACCGTATTCTGCCACGTATTTGGCCTTGCGGCTGTCTGGCAGAGCAGGGATTTGCGCCGTCAATTCTGCCAGCTTTGCGTCGCTGGTGACGATGGGCGCCAGGTCAGGGTCAGGGAAATAGCGGTAATCGTTGGCATCCTCTTTGGTACGCATGGAGTAGGTTTTGCCATCGTTTTGGTCGTATCGGCGGGTTTCTTGGATGATTTTTTCGCCGTTTTCAATGGCTTCAATTTGGCGCTTGTACTCAAATTCGATGGCCTTTTGGATGAACTGAAAGGAGTTCAAGTTCTTCATCTCCGTGCGGGTACCGAATTCTTCACCGGGCTTGCGGACGGACAGGTTCACGTCGCAACGGAGGGAGCCTTCGTTCATTTTGCAGTCGGAGATGCCAGTG
>JAWXUJ010000027.1:0-9587 GCA_044432765.1 Eubacteriales bacterium
ACCAAACCTTTTAACGTCCTGGAGCTGAAAGCCCGGGTGCGCGCCCTGCTTCGTCGGGCGGTGGTCAAGGAACCAGAGCAGAAAAAACGGTTGGAGTGTGGCTCCATCGCCGTGGAGAGCGAAGGTCGTAATGCTTATAAGGACGGCGTTCTCACGGAGCTGACCGCCAAGGAGTTCGACCTGGTGGAACTGCTGATGCGGAACCCCAACCGGGTCTATTCCCGGGAAAATCTTCTGGACACCATCTGGGGCTACGAGTACCACAGCGACATCCGCACCGTGGACGTACACATCCGCAGACTGCGGGAGAAGTTGGAACCAAATCCAGCGGTGCCACAATATATCATGACAAAATGGGGAGTTGGATACTATTTCAAAGCGTAAAAGAACCATGGGCGGGCTGTTTCGCAGTTCCCAAATGCGGTACGCCCTGGCCTATGTGCTGATTACCACGGTGGCGCTCTGTGTCCTCAACATTCAGCTGACCACCACCACCAGAAGCATGCTATACCAGTCCAAAAATACGGCCATGACCACCAAGTCCCAGTTGGTGGCCACGGCCCTTTCTGGCGTGGAGAGCTTGAGCACCGAACACGTGGAACAGGTGGTCACCTTGCTTCAGGAGGTGGATGTAACCCGGATTTTAGTCACCGACAATGCAGGCATTGCCATCTATGACTCTTTGTCCTACGGCAATGCAGAGGGCAAAGCCCTCCTTTTGGGGGAAATCAACCAGGCGTTGATGGGAAATGATGTGTTCATCGCCATCTACGAAAACAGCGTCTTGGAAAGTCGAATGTGCATTCCGGTGTACAACGGACAAAAGATGACCGGCGCAGTCTATCTCCAGGAATCCGATACGGAACAGGGCGCCATCATCAACGCATTGGAACGTTCCATTATGCAGACTACTTGGATTTTGGGCAGTGTGGTGCTTATGTTCTCCGTGATTTTCTCCATCACCTTCACCCGCCGGATGCGGGCCATCATGGAGTCGGTAGAACGACTGGGCGAAGGGGCGTACAACCACAAAATCGCCCTAAAAGGCCATGACGAAGTTGGCATTTTGGCCCAGGAATTTAATAAATTGACAGAGCGACTTCAGGAGATGGAGGCCGCCCAACGGCGGTTTGTCTCCGACGCGTCTCATGAGCTGAAAACTCCACTGGCCTCCATCAAACTGCTGTCTGATTCCATCTTGCAAAACCAGATGGACATGGAGACCACCCGGGAATTCGTGGAGGACATTGGCAACGAGGCCGACCGGTTGACCCGCCTTGCCCAGAAACTGCTTGAGCTGAACCGGGGCGAAACCCCACGGGCAGATTTGATGGTCATTGAGGCCGGTTCTGTGGTGGAGCGTGTCATCCGGATGCTAAACACCACCGCATCCCTGAAAAATCTTCAGGTGGAAAGCCAGTTGGAGATGGGTTGCACCGTGGTCACCCACGAGGACGACTTTTACCAGGTTGCCTTCAATCTGGTGGAAAATGCTATGAAGTACAACGAAATGGGGGGCAAAGTCATGGTCTCCCTGTGGCGGGAGGACGAAGATGTCATCTTAGAGGTAGGGGACACCGGTATGGGCATCCCCGCTGATGCGGTGGAGCACGTGTTTGAACGGTTCTATCGGGTGGACAAGGCTCGCTCCCGCCAAGCCGGTGGCAACGGCCTGGGACTTTCCATTGTGCGAGAGATGGTGGAGCGAAACTACGGCACCGTCTCCGTGGAATCAGAGATTGATGTGGGAACCCGGTTTACCGTCAAGATTCCCTATTTTGGTTTAGAGGAGGAATTGGGATGAAAAAACGCTTTTTCGCCATGTGCTTGACCCTTCTCTGCCTGGTGGGCTGTGGAAAAACAATAGGAAACCAGGGGAATTCCCTTGATTTTTACTACCAAAAAACCAATGCCACCCTGGGCGCCGAAATGGGGATTTTGGACATCCAAGACTGGTATTACCAAGGGGAAACACCTACATTCCAAACCATTTTGGACGCCTATTTAAGCGGCCCCACCCAAGATGGGTTTATCAACCCATTCCCCAGTGGCCTGACAGTGGAGAGTGTGGGTTTGGACAAGTCGGTATTGACCGTCCAGTTCAACTCCGCTTACGACACGGTTTCCGGCTATGAGAAAACTATTATGGATTGTTGCCTTACCAACACTTTAACCCAATTTCCCGCAGTGAATTTTGTGGTATTTGAGACGAAACAGTCCAAAAACACAGAGAATTTCACGGCCCAAGCCCGCTCTACTGCGGACTATGTGCTGATGGATAAAGGGGTGGAGATCACAGAGACCACGGTGCGGGTCTATCACTCCGATGTCAACGGACGATATTTGTTGTCTCAGGATGTGGAGGTAACCATTGAAGACCACGAAACCGTGCCCCAAATTGTCATCGAACAGCTGATTGCCGGCCCCACTGACGGTGGGCAATACAACGCGCTCCCAGAGGGTGCGGAGCTTTTGGGCATTTCCGTCAACGAGGAGGGCCTTTGCACCGTGAATTTCTCTGCAGAGTTCATCTACAACCGCCCCACCACCGAATTGATGGAGCGTATCACCGTCTTTTCTGTGGTCAATTCTCTGACGGAATTAAAAACCATTGATGAGGTTTTGATTTTATCAGAGGGAGAGGCCATTGGACAGTATTTGTACATGGATTTGTCGGAACCTTTGGTGCGGGATGAGAACATATTGACCTTGGTGCGGGTGGATCAGGGGGAGGCGGATGCCACCATCTACGTCAAAGGGGCAACCGAAGAGCATCTGTCCGCCATTCCGGTGGGACTGTTCGCCATGAATGAAAACGACTTGCCAGAGCGTCTGATGGTGAAATTGCTCCAATTTGAGGCGGTCAATGGCTATGAAAAGCCCTTGCCTGCCGGTGTGGCACTGCAAAAAATAGTGGTGACAAACGGCATCTGTTACTTGGACTTTAACGACGTCTTCCTCCAATGGGCAGGCGACAGCGAAGGGGAGTTTGCAACGGTATGCTCCATTGTTTACTCCTTGACCAGCCTCAATTCCATTCAGGATGTGGTAATCACCGTCAACGACACCGTCCCTGATTTTGAATACTACAATCTCCTCTACCCATTGAATCGGAATAATACCTAAAGCTGGTGCGTTTCTAACGATTCGTCAGCTTAAAAAGGCCGTGTAGAAAAGTAAATGCTTAATAACCACCCCGGCTTTACAAGCGTGGATGCGACAGCTATATTAGTACTTGAAAATGTGATACACAATGAGTTAAGTGATTGAGGTACGGAACGAGTATTGGATGGCGGAATTTAAAGATATTTTACCCCAGCGGAAGGCCAGTGGCCTCAGCGTGCGTGGATTTTACTTTGAACACGGAATCAGCCAACATACCTATTATTATCGTCTGCGTAAATTGCGCCAGCAAATGAAAGGCAGTGCTATTATGACGCAAAAACAGAATAATGCTGCCGAAATACAACAAAAAGTAGATGAATTGGCGGATGAGATTACACGTTTGAAATCCAAGCTAGACCGCATGAATGAACTCCTTCTTCTGGCACAAAAGGCACGCTTTGCACCATCTAGCGAGAAGACGGAGTATGTGATGTCAGGTCAAAGCAAGTTCTTTGACGAGGCTGAAAACGAACAAAATTCTAAAGCGAACAATTTGAGAATTTGAAGGCCAAATACAGATAAGAAACTCGGCAGGATAAGTCGGCGCTTTTACTCAAAGAGTATTTTCTGTGGATGGAAACCTTAAATTCTGCGCAAGGAAGTAAGCTTGCGGAGGCGGTCGTCTGTACCATCGTTGAGACTGCTAGAGCAAACGGCGTAGAGCCACGAGCCTATCGGAATCACATCCTGCAACAAATACCTTACCTAGGCAATACCCCATCTGCTCAAGCTCTGGAGCCACTGATGCTCTGGAATTTTAAACAGTAATACGCAATCCCCCTCGCATCAAGCGAGGGGGATTTTTATGCCGGGTGGTTATTAAGTACTTACGGCGTTTTTGCATATATGGACAATCTGGTTCATAGAGTTTAGGGGAGGGATGCTATGAAGACCATAACAGAGTATCTACCGCCTGAGGTTGCCGCGGCCTTGATAAAATTGCCGTCTGGCGCCCTGGAACGGTTGGAGGAAATTCGCTTCCGCATGGGCAGGGAGGTCACAGCCCTGACAGCGGGCAGGGAAGTACCACTGTCTTTTTCACCGGTGCTGATGACCACAGAGTCCATGATAAACCAACTGGTGAACCGCTGTTGCGCCTACTCGCCCTACGCATTGGAAGAGCAACTGCGCCAGGGGTTTCTACCTCTAAAAGGCGGACACCGTCTGGGATTGTGTGGCACCGTGGTCATGGCAGGGCAGGATGTTGTAACCTTGAAAAACCTATCCTCTGCCAATTTTCGAATTGCCAGGGAGTGTAAAGGTTGCGGGGATATTTTGGCGGGAAACCTGGAGAAAACAGGTGAAAATCTTCTGATTTTCGGCCCACCTGCCAGCGGGAAAACCACCTTGCTTCGGGACTGTATTCGCCAGATATCCGATGGCGGTCAGCGGATATCCCTGGTGGATAGCCGTGGAGAAATCGCTGCCTGTGTAGACGGCAGACCCCAGCTGGATGTAGGGCGGTGCACCGACATCTTGTCTCTGGGAGAAAAAGGTGCGTCCATGGAATTGCTGTTACGAGTGATGAATCCAACATGGTTGGCGGTGGATGAAATTACCGCAACTGCCGACATTCAGGCCATGGTGCAGGCTAGCTATTGTGGCGTTTCCATCTTGGCAACTGCCCATGGTCACAGCATGGAGGATTTACGGCGAAGACCCCTGTACCACCAGCTGTTGGAAACAGAAATATTCAAACAAATTGCCTTGGTAAATCGAGATAAACAGGTGAAAATAGAAAGGATTGGTGACGTATGCTAGGATATATCGGAGCGACCTTAGTGTTGGTCGGTGGCACCATGACCGGACTGAAAATGGCCTGGGACGTCCGCCACCAGATGGTGGTCATGGAGCAGTTGTCCACCCAAATCCAGGCCATTCGTGGCAGTCTAGTCTACGAAAAAACCCCACTGCCAACCTTGTTTCGCCACTGTGGTAGACAGTCTGAGGGAGCAATGGGGGAGTTTTGGGAAAATTTTGCCATACCATTGGAATCTGGTGCCATGGCAACGGTATACGATGGCCTTTTGTACGCCTTGGATCAATGTCCCAAGTGGCTGTTTTCCACCACATGCGAAAATATTTTAAAGGCTATGGGGCGGGGGTTGGGGAACTTCCAACTGGACACCCAACTGGGCGCTCTTGACTTAGCACTGGAACGTTTGGAAAAAACCATGGAACGGCAACGCTCCGAAGAGCGAGGTCGGCTGAAAAGTTACTGCGCACTGGGCATTTGCGGTGGACTTGCCATCGCCATTTTACTGTCATAATGCCAGTCCCGCCCACATACATTGAATCATTGGCAGGACAACCCAAATACATAGGATGAGGTGATGGTTTGGACATCGATTTGATTTTTAAAATTGCCGCCATTGGCATTATCGTCTCCATTTTGAACCAGGTTTTGGTACGCTCCGGACGAGACGAGCAGGCCACCATGACAACCTTGGCGGCACTTGTGGTGGTGCTGATGATGGTAGTACAGGAAATTGCAGACCTGTTTCAACTGGTTAAAAACCTGTTTTCCTTCTGATGGACGGCTTTTTACAGGTCATCGCCATGGTGCTCTTATCAGTTGTTCTCACGTTGCTCCTAAAAAGCCACAGTCCTGCCTTGGCCTTAACTTTGGGTTTGGTCACGCTGATTGGTCTCTGCGTCTACGGCTTTACCACCCTCCAATCGGTGATGGTCACCCTGTCACAGCTGGAGGATTTGACTGGACTGCGCCAAGACATTCTGTCTCCCGTGCTGAAAACCGCATTGGTGGGAGTGCTCACCAATATGGCAGCCGCAATCTGCGCCGATGGTGGACAAGGCGGGGTGGCAAAAATGGTGGAGGTCTGCGGTTCCGCTGTGGCATTGTATTTGTCGTTGCCTCTGATTACCGCGGTTTTGGATATGCTCACTGCCATGCTAGGAGGGTGAATATGAAACTGTTTACCATCCTAATCGTCGTTTTCATCCTCATCACTCCAATATCTGCAACGGATTTAGAGGAAAACCAAAAAGATTTATTTGGAACCGACCAGCTGGAATCCAGTCTAAATGAAACGACCCAATCTCTCATGGGAGACATCGGCCTGGACAATCTGGATTTTGGCACAAACGTTTTAGAAATATTGATAAATGGTATAAATCAGTCCTTTTCCGGTATAAAATCCGCCCTCTCAGTGGCGGTTTCTATGATGGCAGTGGTGATGTTGTCCGCCCTAGTGACCCAGATGGAATCGCAACACTCCAAACAAGCGGTTCTTCTAGCAGGGGTGCTGGCTCTGACGGTTTTGAGCGTCAATTCAGTCGGTACCATGGTAGATTTGGGCAAGGAGACCCTTGCGGAATTGGAGGGGTTCACCACCATATTATTCCCCATTTTGGCTACGGCAACTGCCGCCAGTGGCGGGGTGGCAACCTCCACCGTCCTCTATGCTGGCTCGGTTTTCCTAACCAACGTGATATTGAGTGCAATGACCACCTTTTTGGTGCCTCTGGTTTACGCCTATTTGGCGATCTCTGCCGCCCAGGCGCTTTTGGGAAACCATGCACTAAAACGGATACAATCGCTGATGAAATGGTGTATTTCCAAGGGGATTAAGTGGCTTTTATGGGGGTTTAGTGGTTATCTATCCCTGTCCGGTATTGTGTCCGGGGTGGGGGATACCACGGCAATCAAGGCGGTGAAGCTGACCTTTTCTGCCGTAGTGCCGGTGGTTGGTTCCATGATTTCCGATGCGTCGGAGACGGTGTTGGTCAGCGCTGCCATGATTCGCAACGCCATTGGTATTTTCGGGATGCTTGCGGTCATTGCCATCTGCATCTTGCCCCTGTTGCGGTTGGTGATGCAGTATGTGGTACTAAAAATCACCGCTGCTGTCAGCGCAACTATCGGCAACCGCCAACTGACCGACTTTATGGAAAGTGTTGCCGATGCCATGGGCTTTTTGGCTGGCATGACCGGCGCTTGCGGGTTTATGATGCTAATCTCCTGCGTCTGCACCGTAAAGGCGGTGACAGGATGACGGAGTTTTTAAGAAGTTACTTGCTGTCCATTGTAGCAGTCAGCCTTTTTTCAACCATTCTGTTATCCCTTGTACCATCCAGTGGGATACACCGCACATTGAAATTCCTCTGTGGGCTGCTTTTACTCCTGGTGACCATATCTCCGGTTGTGGAGTTGGAATTGGAGCCTTTGCAAGTGGAGACAGTGGAGATTCCAGCCGTCCAGACGGCATCCGACCAGGAAGATTTGGTGGCAGAACTCATAAAATCACAGGTGGAAGCATATATATGGGACAAAGCCAATCAGCTTGGTTGCCAGGTGGAAGTGGAGGTGGAAATGGGGCAGACGGACACATACGCATACCCGGAAAAAGTTGTGATTTCTGGGGAATTTACAGAAGTAGACCAAGATATTCTCTCTGTGGATTTTGAAAATAACTTAGCAATCCCAATTCAAAAGCAGGAGTGGAAACACCATGAATAAAGAGGAATGGAAGAAAATTTGGAGCAAATTGGGGAAATTTCGCTATCCGCTGTTGATTCTTCTGGTGGGCATCGTCCTCATGCTACTGCCCACCAAAGAAGAGGAAACGGAAGTGGTTGCAGAGCCTACCCCTTCAATCGCATTGGACACCCTGGCACAGACGGAGGCTCAGTTGGAGGCGCTTCTATCCAATGCAGACGGGGTGGGAACGGTGCAAGTTATGCTTCAATATGCAACCAGTGACAAGATTATCTACCAGTTGGATGTAACCCAAGAACTGGACACCGCCATGGATAGCACCTACTCCCGCACTGCCGAAGAAACGGCCCTAAACGGCAACGAACCCATGGTGGTGCAGACCATCTACCCAACCTACAGTGGCGCCGTAGTGGTGGCAGAGGGCGGGGACAATCCCACGGTGAAACTGAACCTGGTCAAGGCGGTGTCCAGTCTTACCGGTCTGGGTGCCGATGCGATTACGGTCATTAAAATGAAAGACAACTAGGAGGAAATAACATGAAAAATTGGAAACGAAACACAGTGGTGGCAACGGTTTTGGTCTTTGTCTGTGCAGGCATCTACCTAAACTGGTCCTACAACCAAAACGATGCTGTGGCAGACCTGTCTGAAACGCTAGATGCCACCCAGGTCATGGGCGAAAATCTCATGCTCCCCAGCGAGGACGGTTTGGTGGAAACATATGGCGAAGCCAACACCATCACCGACTACTTCGCAACCGTGCGTCTCTCCCGCCAAGAAGCCCGGGACGGCGCAACAGAACTACTACAAGAAGCCATGGCCTACGGCGAAGGGGAGGACACCAGTGCCGCAACCTCCCAACTGAACACCATCGTCACCGATGCTCTGGCAGAATCTCAGATTGAAAGCCTGATCATCGCCAAGGGCTACGCTGAATGTGTGGCCTACATGACCGACGATGAAATCTCCGTTGCCGTCGCCGCTCCAGAGGAAGGGCTGTCCGCCACAGACGTTGCCTTGATTTCCGACGTGGTGGTCAGCCAATCGGTCTATGACTTGAGCCAAATCCGGGTGATTGAAGTACAATAGCTCACATTTTCACACTTTTATTACTTTTAACAGTTGTATTTTCCCAGATTTATGATACAATGTAAGATACAAAGGAGTGATTATGTATGGCTGATAACAAAGACTATTTGACTGCCGTGGAGAACGGCGGTACGGTTCATATTTCCGAGGAGGTCATCGCCTCCATCGCCGCCCTGGCTGCCAACGAGGTAGAGGGCGTCTGTGGCCTCAGTGCCAACTTCAGCTCCGATATTGCGGAACTTTTGGGTAAGAAAAACCTGGGGAAAGGTGTCAAGTTGCAGTTTACTGACGACACCATTGCCATGGATGTTTATGTGGTCGCCCTCTACGGTTTCTCCGTCATCGACATTGCGCGGAATGTTCAAGACCAAGTGACAACCGCCGTGGAATCCATGACTGGTCGTAAGGTTCGCAGTGTCAACGTGGAAATCTGTGGCATCACCTTACCCAAGGAAGCCAAAAAATAAGGAGTTTACAAATGACAAGAACCAACGCGAGAGAGATTGTCGTCCATCTGGTTTACGGCATCAACTACACCAAAGATACTGCGGATGAGACCATGGCATTCCGCTTCGCGAAAGACTACTACAACACATTGGCACAGGAAAATGACGTCTATGGCGACAAGCCCGACACCAAACAACGGATCTACATCCAGTCCGTCATGGCTGGCGTGGGGGAAAAGAAGGAAGAGCTCAACGGCTATGTCCAAGAGTTCTCCATCGGTTGGAATCTGCACCGTATTTCCAAACTGGCCTTGACCATTATGCAGGTCGCCATGTTTGAAATTCTCTATGTGGAGGATGTGCCCACCTCTGCCGCCGTCAGTGAAGCTGTGGAGCTGACCCGCAAGTACGAAGATGAGGACATTGTC
>JAWXUJ010000028.1:0-9562 GCA_044432765.1 Eubacteriales bacterium
AGTCCACGATGTGGAGGTGGGTTGCACCTGCGTCCACAAAGTCCTGGGCGGTGGCGGACACGTCGCTGCTGTAGATTTTTGTCTGGTTGTAATCGCCTTGGGACAGGCGGACAACTTGGTTGTTCCGCAGGTCGATGGCAGGTAAAATGTACATAATCGCTCCTAAACCTTATAAAAATTCTTCAAAATGGACAGACCGACATCCCCGGATTTTTCCGGGTGGAACTGGGCACCGAAGACGTTCCCTTTTTGCACCATGGCGGTGACTGGTATCTCATATTCGGCGGTTGCCACCACGTATTCGGGGGCGGTTTTGGCGTAGTAGGAGTGGACGAAGTAGACGGAATCCCCAGGTTTGACGTCTGCCAAAATGGGGCAGGGGATGGGTTGCGCCAGCTTGTTCCAGCCCATGTGGGGGACCTTCAAGTCGGTGGTTAAATCGTCGGCCAGAGGGACAACGTCCCCAGGAATCAGGCCTAAACCACGGTGTTCGCCGAACTCAAAGCCCCGTTCAAAGAGCAGCTGCATCCCCAGGCAGATGCCCAGAAGGGGCTTCTTTTTGGCTTGGTCGATGACGATGTCAGCCAGGCCACTGCTTCGCAAAATCTGGGAAGCGTCCCCAAATGCGCCCACGCCGGGGAGGATGATGTGGGTGGCTTTTTCAATTTCTGCAGGGTCTTTTGTAATGATATTGGGGATTTTTAGGTAATTTAAAGACGCGGACAGAGAAAATAGGTTGCCCACGCCATAGTCGATGACGGCAATCATTTACAGCACTCCTTTCGTGGAGGGAATCTCGTTGGCAAAGGCCTGGTCGATGGCGACGGCCTGGCGCAATGCCCGACCCAGGCCTTTGAATACGGCTTCGATGATGTGGTGGGCATTTTCGCCCCGGGATTGGACGATGTGGAGGGTGATGCCACCTTCTCGCGCCAGGGCCATCATGAATTCTTTGCACAGTTCTGTGTCAAAATCCCCCACTTTTTGGGCTTGGATGTCCAGGTTTTCCACCAATAGGCCACGACCGCTGATGTCCAGGGAGACTTGCACCAAGGCCTCGTCCATGGGGACGACAAAGGTGCCGTAGCGGTAGATGCCTTTTTTATCCCCAAGGGCGGATTTGATGGCCTGACCCAAGGTGATGGCAATGTCCTCGGCGGTGTGGTGGAAGTCCACATAACTGTCGCCAGTGCAGGTCAAATCCAGGTCAAACCGGGCATGGGAGGTGAAAAGTGTCAACATATGGAAGAGAAAACCACAGTCGGTGGTGATGTTGGATTTGCCAGTGCCGTCCAGGTTTAGGGACATGGAAATCTGGGTTTCCGCCGTGTTGCGGATGGTATTGAATTGACGCATATTACACCTCCAAAATTTGTTCCAAGCTGTCTGCCACCCGGGTCATGTCCGCCATGGTGCCGATGGAAATTCGGCAGAAATCACAGATTTTGGGGTCGGTGAAGTGACGAACCAGGATTTTACGGTTGCGCAGTTCTTGGTATAGAGTTTCGCCGTCCAGATCGGGATGGCGGGTGAAAACGAAGTTGGATTTTGAGGGCAATGTGACGAATCCCATGCCGTTTAGTCGGGTGACAAAGGCGGTGCGGGCTTCCACCACAGCATCGATGGCAGTGCAGTAGTAGTCGTCTTCCTCTACGGAAATTTTGCCCAAGAGTTGGGTCAAGGCGTTGACGTTGTAGGGGTTGAAGCTGTACTTCATCTTGTTCAAATCGGCAATCAAAGCAGGATTGGAGATAGCGTAGCCCAGCCGTGCACCCGCCATACTGCGGGACTTGGAGAAGGTGCCAGTGACCACCAGATTGTCGTATTTTTTAATGAGAGAAACGGCACTTTCGCACCCAAACGCGGCGTAAGCCTCATCAATGACCACAATGTTGTCGGGGTTGCTCTGGAGAATCAATTCGATTTCTGCCAGGGACAAGGCCATGCCGGTGGGGGCATTGGGGTTGGCGATGACTATGGTTTTGCCCAGGTTGTAGTAGTCCAGAGGGGAGATGGAAAAGTCTCCCCGGAGGGGGATTTTGGTGGGTGCGATGTCAAAGAGGGCGGCGAAGACCTTGTAGAAACCATAGGAGATTTCGGGAAAGGCCACGCCTACGGTCTCATCGCAGAAGGCCAGGTAGCAGAAGGCCAAAATCTCATCGGAGCCGTTGGAGAAGATGACTTGGTTCTCGTCAATATTGTGGTATTTTGCAAATACGGCGGTCAATTCTTTGCAGGCCGTATCATTATAAATATGTAAATCCGATATTTTTTCCGCCACCAAAGCCGCGGCTTTGGGACAGGGTGGGAAGGGGTTTTCGTTGGTGTTCAGCTTGAGGAATTCGCCCCGCTTGGGCTGCTCGCCGGGGGTGTAGGCCTCCAGAGCTTGGAACTTTTTGGAAAGAAAACGGCTCATTTTATTTCACCATCCCCCTGAATCTTAGATAAAATGGAGTCAATTTGTTCCCGCTTGAATTGGTACTGGCTTTTGCAGGCGATGACCCGGGCGCTTAAATCCATGATTTCTTCGTCCACTTTCAGGTTGTTTTCCCGCAGGGTGCCACCGGTTTCCACAATGTCTACGATGACGTGGGACATCCCCAAAATGGGGGCCAATTCGATGGAGCCGTTCAGCTTGACAATGTCGATTTCCCTGTTTTGGGAGCGGTAGTAGGCCTTGGCGATGTTGGGGTATTTGGTGGCAACCACCAGTGTCTTGGCGGGGTCGTCCACGTACCAGTTGGGGGAGCAGACGCACATTTTGCACTTGCCGAAGCCCAAATCCATCAGTTCGTAGACATCGGCGGTGGACTCAATCAGGCTGTCCTTGCCGATGATGCCGATGTCGGCGGCGCCACGGGCGACGTAGACGGCAACGTCGGTGGGCTTGATTAGGAAGTAGCGGATGCCTTTTTCTGGGTTTTCAAAGACCAGTTTCCGGGTGTCGTCCTCGAACTCGGGGGCTTCAAAGCCCAGTTCTTTGAACAGTTGGTATACTTTATTCCCAAGGCGACCCTTGGGCAATGCAACGTTTAGCATGATATTCTCCTTTACATGGTCACAGAAAATGTATTGCCTTGGGCATACAATTTGTTGGCTTTTTTCAGCAGTTCTGCCACGTTGTCCCCGGGGGCATAGGTGATGGTTTGGGGGATGGGGGCTTCGTTTTCTAAAATTTGCTCGGCGGCGGAGAGGTAGACGGCGAAGCCCAGGGCAGCGCAGCCTTCCAAGCCCATTTTTGCCACCAGTTTGTCATACCGCCCGCCGGTGAGGACGGGGATGGACACGCCATCCACATAGCCCACGAAAATCAGGCCGTTATAGTACTCCAGGTTGGTGATGTAGGAGAAGTCTAGGCAGACTTTGGAGGCGGGCATAATGGCGGGGAGGTTTTCCACGATGGTTGCCATATTGGCTAGTTCCGCCTGGTATTTTTTCCCGGGGAACAGGGCTTTCAGTTGGGCAAAGCCACGGGTCACATCGCTGTTAACTTGGAGCAGTTGGGCGAAAATTTCACCGCCGGCAATCTGTTGCTCGGAGAGATAGCGGTTCAGGTCATGGAGATTTTTTTGCTTCATATAGGTGGTAATCTGGTTGATTTGGTCTACATTTAGCTTTAAATCCTCGAAAATATTCACAATCAGCGCCATGTTTGACAGGCAGAGCATGAAGTTTTCGCTGATTTCTGCCAGGCTTTTGACAGCCAGGTTCAGCAGTTCCATGGTCTGGTAGGAGTCCAGTTTGCCGATGTATTCCGCGCCGATTTGGTGGATTTCCTTAAAGTCGGAACTGCCGGCGGGGACACGGAACACGCTTTCGTTGTAATACATTTTGTGGTTTTGCTCTGGGTTTTTCAGACAGCTTTTGATGACGCTCATGGTAATGTCTGGCTTCAGAGCCAACAGCTTGCCGTGGGGGTCATAGAAGGTGATGATCCGGTTGTCCTCCAGGAATTTTTCGTTGACCATGTAGAAGGAATACTCTTCAAAGCGGTTCATTTTATATTTGCCGTAGCCAAAACGGCTATAAATGCCCTCCAAAGATAGGGCGACTTGTTCTTTTTTCTCTAAAAAATTCACATTCATTGTGGTTCCTCCGTTTCTTTGTTGCTATCTTATCACATCTTGATACTTTAGTCAAGTAGTTTGCTAGTGCGTTAAATAAATTTAACATCCCTTATCTGTTATCATACCATAAAAAAGGGGAAAATGGAATGGGGAATTTTCCTTTTTTTCCGGGACTCCTAGTGGTTGCAAAACCCTGTGGATGATGGTACAATGGAAGAAAACAGGAGGAGATGGAGTATGAAAAAATTTGTGGCTTTTTTCCTGGTGGCGGCGGCGCTGACAGTCTCGGCATTTGCCAAAGACATTGTGATTCTCACCACCAACGACACCCATTGCGCCATTGAAAACGACCACGGCTTCGCCGGGGTTACCGCCTATCGAGATGCCATGGCGGAGGACAGCCATGTGGCACTGGTGGATGCCGGGGACTTCGTCCAAGGGGACGCCGTGGGTGCGCTGAGCAAAGGGCAGTATATCATCGACATTATGAACGCCGTGGGCTACGATGTGGTCACCCTGGGCAACCATGAATTTGACTACCAAGTTCCCCAAATGCTTCTGTTGATGGAGCAGTTGACCGCAGAAAAAGTATCTTCCAACTTTATGGATTTGTCTACTGGGGAATCGGTTTTTGCCCCATATACCATTTTGACTTTTGACGGTGTGGATGTGGCCTTTGTGGGTATCACCACCCCGGAATCCTTCACCAAAACCACCCCCGCTTACTTCCAAGACGAGGCGGGCAACTACATCTACGGCTTCTGCGAGGGCAACGATGGCCAGGATTTGTACGACAACATCCAGTCCTCCATCGACCGCGCCCTGGCAGAGGGTGCGGACTACGTCATCGCCCTTGCCCATCTGGGCATTGAAGAAGATGCCGCTCCCTGGCGCTCCACCGATGTCATCGCCAACACCACCGGTTTGGATGTGCTCATCGATGGGCACTCCCACACGGTTTCCGCCGGGGAGACGGTGGACAATTTGGACGGCGAACCGGTGCTGACCGTCCAGACCGGTGAAAAGTTCAACAACATCGGCAAGGTGGTCATCGGGGAAGATGGCTCCGTCACCGTGAACCTGGTTTCCACCCAGGAATTTGACCAAAAAGATGAAATCGTCCAAGCTCTGGTGGATGAAATCAACGGTAAATTGGCAGTGGAACTGGAACAGGTGGTGGCATCGTCGCAAGTTGCTTTGATTGCCAACGATGCAGTCACCGGTGCTGAAATCATCCGGTGCCAGGAGACCAACTTGGGCGACCTGGTAGCCGATGCCTATCGCACCATCATTGGCGCGGACGTGGCCATTTGCAACGGCGGTGGCATCCGGGCAGACATCGCCGCCGGTGACATCACCTACGCCGACATCATCGCCGTCAACCCCTGGGGCAACAATGCGGCCTCCGTCCGGGTCACCGGGCAAGTTTTGCTGGATGCGCTGGAGCTGGGTGTGGCCTATGCCCCTGGTGTCAGTGGCGGATTCCTCCAAGTGTCCGGCATGGCCTACACCGTGGATTTGTCTATTCCATCCTCCGTGGTGGTGGACGACAGAGGCAGTTTCGTCTCTGTGGACGGCGAATACCGGGTGGTGGAAGTTACCGTAGGCGACAAGCCTTTGGATTTGGAGGCCTATTACGTGGTGGGCTCCCACGATTACCTACTTCTGTCCGGCGGGGACGGCATGACCATGTTCCAAGGGGCTGAAGTGGTGAAAGACCGGTTTATGGTGGACAACGAAGTCCTGATTGCCTACATGGTGGACTATTTGGGCGGAGACATCGACCAGGCCTACGGCGACATCAACGGTCAAGGGCGCATCACCATGTTAGAAAGTGGCGGGGCGACCACTTATGTGGTGACAGCCGGGGACAGCCTTTGGTCCATCGCCGCAACCCTGCTGGGTGACGGCAGCCGTTGGGTGGATATTTACAATGCCAATGATATTGCAACCGCCGATTTGATTTTGGTGGGCGCAGTTTTGGAAATACCGGGTTAAATGACCATGCAGTACATGATTTTATTTTAGGAGGAAATTTTTTATGAAAATGGCGATTTTAGGTGCAGGTGCCATTGCACAGAAGATGGCAACAACCATCCGGGAAATGCCCGAGATTACAAGCTATGCCATCGCGGCGCGGGAACTGGTGCGGGCGCAGGCATTTGCCGATGAATTTGGCTTTGAAAAGGCCTACGGTTCCTATTTGGAAATGGTGGAAGACCCCGAGGTGCAGTTGGTCTACGTGGCAGTCCCGCATTCCTTTCACTGCGACTGCGTGAAGCTGTGCTTGGAGCACGGCAAGAACGTCCTCTGTGAAAAAGCCTTCACCGTCAATGCCAAGCAGGCCAAAGAGCTGTTGGATATGTCAGAGTCCAAAAATCTGCTGTTGGCAGAGGCCATCTGGCCCCGCTACCTGCCCATGCGCCAAATGATTTTGGACGAAATGGCCAGTGGTAGCATCGGTAAAATCTCCTCCATGTCTGCAAATCTGGGCTACTCCATGGAAACGAAAGAACGGATTGTGAAGCCAGAATTGGCTGGCGGTTCTCTTCTGGACTTGGGTGTCTATATGGTCAACTGCGTGTCCGCTTTCTTCGGCGATGACTACGACAATATCATCTCCACGGCGGTGATGCGCCACCAGGTGGATATGCAAAACGCCATGGTTATGACCTACCCCGACGGCAGAATGGCAACAGTCTATAGCACAGCCATTGCCGCAACTGACCGGGAAATGTCCATCAATGGCTCTGAGGGCTACATCAAGGTGCAAAACACCAACAACTACGAAAGCTACAGCGTTTACGATGTGGACTACAACCTGATCAAAACCGTGGAAGCTCCCGCTCAAATCACCGGGTTTGAGTACGAGGTCATGGCCTGCAAGAATGCCATCGATGCTGGTTCCTATGAGTGTGCTGAAATGCCCCACAGTGAAATTCTCCTGATGATGGAAACCATGGATAAGCTCCGCGCCGACTGGAACTTCAAATACCCTGGAGAATAAGTGCATATCATTGGGTGATTCATAAATCGCCCCAAAAGGCGCTGTACAAAAATTCGCATCACATCCGTAGAGCGGGGCTCTGCTCCTCCAGAATGTTGAAAATCTCCACCATTTTACGATAAATGGTGGAGATTTTTCGTCTTCTGGGGCAGAGTAGAACCCTGCCCCTACCAGGTCGCGTGTGTTTTTGTGCAGCGCCTTTTATTTTGCAACGTTGGGTTGCTTTTCTTTGGTGAAGAGGATGAAGCAGATGGCGGAGACTGCCATGAGCATGGGGTAGTACAGGTATGGCAATGTTTCCAGAGGGGTGATGCCGGCGGCAACTGCAGCGGTCAGCACTTGGGCGCTGTAGGGCAGGATCCCTTGGAACACCGATGCGAAAATGTCCAGCAGAGAGGCGGAACGCTTGGAGGTGATGCCGTACTCGGTGCTGATTTCCTTGGCGATGGGGCCGGCGATGACGATGGCAACGGTGTTGTTGGCGGTGGAGATGTCGGCAATGGAGGCGATGGCAGCAATGCCCAGTTCCGCGCCTTTTTTGGTTTTGATGCTGTTTTTGATTTTGCCCAGGGCATAGTCGATGCCACCGTTTTCACGAACCATGGCGAAGACTGCGCCGACCACGATGGACAGAATGGCGATTTCAAACATACCGCTCATGCCGTTGCCCATGATGGTGAAGATGTCCATAAAGCCAAAGTCGCCGTAGAACATACCCACAGCCAGGGAGAACACGGTGCCGGCGGTCAAGACGACGAATACATTGACGCCCAGCAGTGCGGTGATGAGAACCAGTGCATAGGGGGCGATGCGGAGCAGGTCATAGGACAGATCGCCTTCCACTTGATAGGATGCGTTAAAGGTCATGGCAAAGAAGATGATCAAGGTGACAATGGCGGCGGGGAGAACGATTTTGAAGTTCTCCTTAAACTTGTCGTTCATGGCACACTCTTGGGTGCGGGTGGCGGCGATGGTGGTGTCGGAAATCATGGACAGGTTGTCGCCAAACATGGCACCGCAGATGACCGCACCAACACATAGAGCGATGGGGATGGAGGCCTTGTCGCTGATGCCCACAGCGATGGGAGTCAGTGCCACGATGGTGCCCACCGAGGTGCCCATGGAAATGGAAATCAGGCAACCGATGAGGAAGATGCCGACCACAGCCATGTTGGGAGGCAGGATGGACAGGCCGAAGTTGACGGCACTGATGGAACCGCCGGCGGCGGAGACAGAGCTGGAAAATGCACCAGCCAGCAGGAAAATCAGGCACATGACCATGATGTTTTCCTCGCCGGAGCCTCTTGCGGCAACGGACATTTTCTCGTTGATTTTCATTTTGGGATTCTGGCAGAATGCCACAGCCAGTGCCACGAAGAAGCCAACGTAGGCAGGCATCAGGTAGAAGTCACCGGTGACAGCGCCGAAGCCGATGAACAGCACCAGAAACACGAAGACTGGCAACCATGCCATCAAGGAACCTTTTTTCATAATATACCCTCCAAATTCTCTCTCTTTTTAAGATGCTATCATTATAATAGAATCTTAGAAAAAATACAAGGGGTATGAAATATTGTAATGTGCTTGTGTTATGGCTCGGACGATTGGCAGGGCGGGGTGGCACCGTTCTCAACCGCCCCGCGAACTCCTAACTCGCCACAAAGCCCAGGGCGGTAACGGATTCCAGGCAGACCAGAGCCACCTTGAAGGCACCGTCTTCCTCGTAGGTCAGCGCCACACTGGACAGGCCGGTGGCGGCGATGGTTTTTTCCAAATCGGTGGGAATCAGCTCCTCTTTTTCCGTGGAAACCAGGGAAACGGTGGCGTTTTCATCTTGTTTTCGCTCCAAAATACCCCGGAGTTTTTCCCCGGTGGCGTTGGCAAAACTGCATAAATCAAGGGTTTTTGCCGTGACAACGCAGTCAGAAGTACTGCAGTCGCAAGTGCCATCTAAACGGTATTCATAGGCGCAGTTGTCCGGCATATCCACAATGGAGCGGTATTGGTCAACGGCTAGGATTTCGTCGCAGACTTGGCAAGTGCCACAGGTGTGGCAACAGCTGAGCGTTTGGTTCAGCACTGCCGACAGCAGACTGACGAAGGCATCCTGCTCCGGCTCCGTGGTGAAGGACAGGAAGAGCGCCTCCAATTTGCAGAGGGGTACCACGGTTTCGTCGTCAAACTCCACCGCCCAGGTGTTGTACAGCAGGGCGGGTAGGTCGCTGTCGCTGGTGTAGGTCACGTCGAAGGGCGCTTTGACCGTGGCTTCAAAGGCGAAGTCGTTTTCCAACAGGAAGGTGATGACTTTGCCGAAAAGGACTTCACAGGGGCAGACACCACTGCCGGACTTGCCCTCTGGGCCGGTGGCACCAGCGGAGCCAGTTGCCCCTGCGGGACCTTGGGCACCGGTGGGGCCGGGGACACCACAGCTACAGCCCGGGTCGCCCTTTGGACCAATGGGCCCTTGGGGGCCGGTGGCACCGGTGAC
>JAWXUJ010000029.1:0-9561 GCA_044432765.1 Eubacteriales bacterium
CCACTTGAGGGATGTACAGGCTGAAAATTCGGCTGTAGGTCAGGTAGATTTCTTCTCTTGTCATGGTGTCCAGAGGGCGGAGGCCGTCTTCGTCCCCTTGGAACAGCCCCAGGGCAACGGCCTTGGACATGGCTTCTTCTGCCCAGGATTCCAGGTCGGTTTCCCCTTCTACCAGGGACAAATCGGCCTCATATTCTACACCGTTGACGTACTCCAACAATCGCACTGCCACGGTTGCCACCTCTTGGCGGGTGACAGCGACGTCGGGGGCAAATTCGGTTTTGCTGACACCGTTCATCAGGTCGGCAACGGTGCAACGGAGGACGTTGAACACGTCGCTGTGGCCTTCCATGTCGTCAAAAAGATTGGTCACCCGGAAGGATCCGAAACCACAGGTGTTCTCCACAAAATGGCTGGTCAACCGCGCCAATTCTGCCCGGGTCAAGGTGGATTGGTAATCCCTACAGAGGGTGGCGGGGAGCATGGTTCCCAGGTAAAAATCCACGATTTCATCTTCGCTCCAGGGGGACAGGGTGGACATATCCACCACGTTGACGGTGAGCCGACGGGGGAAGACCGTCTCCTCCTCCGGTGCGGTGACTTGGAGCCAGGTGGCACCGGGAGAAATGCCGGTGATGGTGCCGTCTTCGGTGACAGACAACAGTTCCCCGTTGCCGGTGGACCAGACCACAGGTAGCTCCTCCAAGCCCTCGGGCATGGCAATCTCAAAACTGGTGGAAATGCCGGTGCGGATGATGAGAGAGCCAATCATGCTCTCCCCCTCCATCAAGCTGATCATTTCCAGGGGGAAGGATGCTTCGGCGAGAGGATGGCGGAACATAAATCGGTGGGTTTTATAGGAATCGTGGGCGGTGTGCCCGGAAAAATCATCCTCGGATTCCATGAAATAGTTCCAGGTGCCCTCGGTGCCGGCATTGTCGGCGCTGTCCCAGGTGGGGTCTAGGAGGTACCATTCCCCCTGGTATTCCACAGCGTTCCAGGCGTGGTTTTGGGAGCGAGATACCCCGGTGATGACGGTGGAGGGAATGTCCACCGCCCACATCAGCTGGTTCAGCAAAAGGGCGTAGCCCTGGCAGACCATGGTGCCTTCCATCAGGCCGTCGTAGGCAGAGAACCGGGTCAAGTCCCAGTCGTAGGTGAAATTGGTGGTGACGTAGCTGTAGACCGTGCGGATTTTGAGCAGGTCACTGGCACCGTCCAAGTCCAGGGTAGCGGCGATGTTGGCAGCCTCTTGTTCCACAAAGGCCAGCTGTTCCGGTGTGCAGAAATAGCCCATGCCGGTGAAGACCAAGGTGTCCCCTTCCAAGGTGCAGTCCCCGCCGTCGATGTTGTAGGCCACGTTCAGGGGATTGTCCACCCCGGGGAAGTCCCAGGTTGCCAATTCTCGCTGAAAAATTGCCAAAATCGGGGTTTCTTCCGTCAATTCGGAGATTTCACCCTGGTATTGGATGTTGAAGTCGGTCAGTTGGGTGACGAAGGCCTGCTCCAGTGCGTCGTAGAACTGGTCGGGATTGGCGGCCTGGAAGTCGGTGGCAAAGGCACCAGTCACCAGGACAGTCACCACCATCAGCCACAGAAAACCGCGTAACAGTTGTCGTTTCATAAAATCTCCTTTGTTGTTTGCGTTGTTCTCATTATAACGGAAATGCCCCAAAAATGCAAGAAAACATTGTGTGAGGACGGTGTGGCGACCTCGCCTTACGGCTGGATAATCGGTCAAAACCGGTCTAAAAATCTGGTTTCCCCCATTGACCCTATAAAATTTTCGTGCTATAATATAATGTAATCCATGAAAATTAGAAACGCGAGGGCTATATTATGCACATATCGAAAAAAGCAAAAAAATTGATTCTCTCCCCCATGCGAAAATTCCACCCATACAATATGGCGGCGAAGGCGCGTGGCGTGAAAATCTATTGCCTGAACATCGGTCAGCCCGACATTGCAACCCCCCAAATTGCCTTTGACGCTGTGGCGAAGTTTGATAGCAACATTTTGTCCTATGCCCCATCCCCCGGCATCCCCAGCTTGATTGACGGCATCTGCGACTACTACGGCAAAATCAATGTAAATATCTCCGCCGATGACGTTTTGGTCACCACCGGCGGTAGCGAAGCACTGCAATTTGTGTGCAACTGCATTTTGGACGATGGCGATGAAGTCATCATCCCCGAACCATTCTACCCCAACTACAGCACCTTTGTCCATGCCGCTGGCGGTGAGATTTGCCCGCTGGAAACCTGTCCAGAGGATGGCTACTTCTATGCCGACCGGGCAAAAATTGAGGCGCGTATCAACGACCGCACCCGCGCCATCATCATCACCAACCCCGGCAACCCCACCGGTGTTGCCCTGAACAAAGAACAGGTGGAAATGTTCCTGGACATCGCCAAACAGCACGACCTCTACCTGATTGCCGACGAGGTTTATCGGGAATTCAACTACTCCGACACCCCCCTGGTGTCCTTTGGCGAATACCCAGAGTACGGCGACAACGTGGTGCTCATCGACTCCGTTTCCAAGCGGTTCTCCGCCTGTGGCGCTCGCATTGGCGCGGTCATTTGCCGGAACAAAGAGCTGATGAACGAGGTTTTGAAGTTCTGTCAGTCCCGCCTGTCCGTGGCCTCCCTGGAACAAACCGCCGCCACAGCCATGTACACCTTGGGCGCGGAATACTTCGACGAAATCCGCAAGGAATACCAGCTTCGCCGGGACACGGTGGTGGGCAAATTGAAGGAAATCCCCGGCGTGGTCACCACCACTCCAGACGGTGCCTTCTACACCATGGCCGCCTTGCCAGTGGACGATGCCGACGCGTTCCAAATCTGGCTTCTCACCGAGTTCACCGACAACGGTGAAACCGTCATGTTCGCCCCCGGCGCCGGGTTCTACGAAACCAAGGGCAAAGGCAAAAACGAAATCCGCATCGCCTACGTCCTCCAACAGTCCCGCCTAGAGCGAGCCATGGATCTCCTAAAGCTGGGCATCGAAGCCTACCAAAACCGTTAAAAAAACCGCCTTCGGGCGGTTTTTTTAGTTCGGAGTTCGGAGTTCGCGGAGCGGTTAGGAGTTCGCGGAGCGGTTAGGAGTTTGCGGAGCGGTTAGGAGTTAGGAGCTCGCGGAGCGGTCGTGTTTGTGTAGGGTGCATCGCCCAAGGGCAGTAAAACTTGACACCTCCTCCATCCTGTGATACCATATTATCAGTAACGCTTATCAGCTTAACGAAGCAAATTTGGAAGGCACCAGACCGTGCAGCCCGGGGAGGATTCCATAAGGAGGGGCATCGCAATGCCCTTCCTTTGGCCGCGGGGGTATTGTTAAAGGGGGCTCGGTTCCCCCTTTAACTGGCTCTTTGGTTACTTTCTGTCCACACAGAAAGTAACACCCCCGTCCCGCCCGTGGGCGGAATCCCCTCGTCCCTCGTAAAAATACATCAATCAAATATTAGTTGCGTTAAGCCCATAAGCATATTATCAGTTATACGGAAAGAGAAAGGAACGACATTATGAATGAGAAAAATTTCGGGTTTGCAACCCGTCAAATCCACGTTGGGCGCATCAAAGAGGACTCCGGCTCTCTGGCAACTCCCATCTATCCAACTTCCACCTTTGAATTCGCCTCCGCAGAGCAGGGCGGTGCCCGGTTTGCCGGCGAAGAGCAAGGTTATATCTACACCCGCTTGGGCAACCCCTCCCTGTTGGTCGCCGAGCAAAAACTGGCTGACTTGGAAGGCGGCGAAGCCGCACTGGCTACCGCATCCGGCATGGGTGCCATCGCCGGCGCGTTGTGGACACTGGTTTCCGCTGGCGACGAAATCATCGCCGACGACACCCTCTACGGCTGTTCTTTCGTCCTGCTCACCAAGGAACTCACCCGCTTTGGCGTGAAGGTCACCTTGGTCGACATGACCAACCCAGACGCCATCAAGGAACATTTAACCGACAAAACCAAGGTTGTTTACTTTGAAACACCCTGTAACCCCAACTTAAAAGTGGTGGACATCAAGGCCGTCTGCGATATCGCCCACGGCTACAACCCAGACACTACCGTGGTGGTGGACAACACCTTCCCATCCCCCTACCTGACCCGCCCTCTGGAATACGGTGCCGACGTGGTCGTCCACAGTGCCACCAAGTATCTCAACGGTCACGGCGACGTCATTGCCGGCTTCATCGTGGGCAAGGCCGAGTTTATCACCACCGTCACCTTCTCCGGTCACAAAAACATGACCGGCGCCGTCCTCAGCCCATTCGATGCCTTCCTGGTGGCTCGTGGCATGAAGACTTTGGATATCCGCATGGACCGTCACTGCACCAGCGCACAAAAAGTGGCAGAGTTCCTGGAAGCCCACCCCGCCGTGGAACGTGTCTACTATCCCGGCCTGAAGAGCTTCCCCGGTCATGAAGTGGCAAAGAAGCAAATGAGCCAATTCGGCGGCGTCGTCTCCGTGGACTTGAAGGCCGACCGCGCCACCACCGCCGCCACCTTGAACAAGATGAACCTGTGCATCACCGCCGTGTCCCTGGGTTGTGCCGAAACTCTGGTGGAACACGCCGCATCCATGACCCACTCCACCTACACCGCCGAAGAGCTGGCAGAATCCAACATCTCCGAAGGCCTGATCCGCATTTCCATCGGCCTGGAAAACCCGGAAGACATCATCGCAGATTTGAAGCAAGCATTTGACACATTGCTTTAAGGAGTTAGGAGTGTAGGGGCGATTCACGAATCGCCCTCGCCCTGTTCCCTACAACATTTGCAATCAAAAAACCGCCCATAAGGGCGGTTTTTTTAGAGGTGTCCTTATGTTTCTTCTAGGTGGTAATGGGTTTCCCGGTAGCGGCGTTCTTCTTCGTAGGCGCGGGGGCTGTACATTTGTAACAGCAACACGAACAGGAGGAAACAGCAGACCCAAATGGCCTGTGCGCCGATGGAAACGCTGACCACCACACCCAAAAATGCGCCACCGGTGAAGCTGACGAAAAGGATGGTGTATTCAATAAACAACTGGAGCGTTTCCAAGTCCCGCTTTAGGATTAAGTCCGCCAAAATATGCCCCAAATTTCGCACGTTGCCAGAGGCCAAGGTGGTGGTGTGGGCATAGCCTCGATAACTTTTCAGGCTACACAGTTGGAACCCTGCCACCACGGCGATGGTCAAGTTGACCCAGTGGTTGTGGAAGCCTGTAGGGATGAAACCCACCACAATAAACAGGATGATTTCCGCAATCAAGGCCAGCCGTTGCCAGTAGATGGGGGTGCTCTCCTTTTTGCCGTCCCGCCCGATATAGGCCAGGGTGCAACCGATGAGACAGCCCACCACCGGGATGACGCTGATGATGAACAAGTTCAAATCCTGGGTGTAGGCAGCAATGCCAATCCGCGCCATATTGCCACTTTGCATGGACACCAGGGAGCCACCCCGGGTGACGTAGGAATAGCCGTTCATGTACCCGCCAACGATGGTCATAATCAGCAAAAAAGTTAGACTTTGTTCGGTATATTTGGGGTGATACCCTACAAATAGGGGATGAAACTTACTGTGTGTTTTCACGTTTTTTCTCTTTTCTCGTCGTTTGTAAATCAAATCCGCCCCCACATTGGGGTGGGGTGGTTGGGTCGCGACTGGGGCGTCGCTCCCTGCATTGGGCACATTATTTGGTCAAGAACACCAGCCCCAAGGTGCCGGGGCCGCAGTGGCAGGTGATGGTGCAACCTGGTTCGTAGACCACGACCTCTTGGAAGTCTGCCAGCTTCAACGCTTCGGTCTTCGCCAGTTGGGTCATTTCGGGGGTTAGGCCGACGCAACCCAAATAGATGCGCCGTAAATCCAAGTTCTCCACACCCTCCAGGTGGTCGCGGAGAAAAATGGGGATGTTTTTTTCAAAATCGCCACGGTACTTTTTGCCCACCGCCATTTTGCCCTGTTTCAGCTCAATGACAGGCTTCAATTTCAGCAGGTTTGCCCCCAGGGCGGCAACGGTGGAGCAACGTCCCCCACGGCGGAGATATTCCAGTTGGTTCAGCAAAAAAGAGGTGTGGACGTTGTCCACATTGGCCTTGACGGCCTCCACGATTTCCTCGGCTCTCATGCCCTCATTGGCAAGTTCCTTTGCCATGAGCACCAAGGCGCCGTGACCGCAGGTCAAGTTCCGGGAATCCACCACGTAGACATTGGGGTAGTCGGCGGCGGCCAGAAGGGCATTTTGGTGGCAACAGGAACTTTCAGCGGTGATATTAAGGTGAATCACCGCGTCATATCGCCGGGAAAATTCCCCGAATTTGGTCATGTAGTCTGCCAGATTCACGGCAGAGGTGGTGCACAGATCGCCACCGGCGCTGACATGGTCGAAAATGTCCTGGGGACGAATTTCCAGGCCGTCCCGGTAGGCTTTGCCGTCCCGCACCACGTAGAGGGGGAACACGTATATTTGATGGTCTGCCACCAGTGCGGCGGGCAGATCGCAGGTGCTATCGGTTGTGATTATAATGTTCATGAATTACGCTCCTCTGGTGTTCATATGGGCATCACCGGATTTAAAAGGGCGCCTCTAAAAACCTAGGGTGGGCAAAAGATAAGTCAGCTTGTCTGTCATAGGTTTTTAGAGGTGTCCTAAGCATAGTGTATCAAATTTCCACCTGGTTTTCAAGGGGAAAACTGCCAAAGTTCGCCGGTTTTGTTGGGATTTTTTGCACATTCTGGACGAGCAAAAAGTGGAGGTGCGCAAGGCGCCCTCCACGGAAATGTATTTCTTTATACGATTGGCTCGCTGGCCTCTCGGAGCGCCGCCATAATGCCTGTATAGGACACGGTGTAGAGCAGTTTTGACATCTGCTCTGTGGGCATTTTCATGCCACTTTTCACCCATTCGGAGATAGCAAAATAGTGAGCCTGGGCGAAGTAGCGGAGAATGTCTCTGATATCACAGCCATCTTTCGGTTGGCGATTGGTGATGGTCAGATAGCCGTCCCACATCATGGCAAAACTTTCGTTGAACTCCATAGCAGCAAAATCCGGCAGGTTGTTTTGCCCTTCCCGGTGCCAAGCCTGGCAGTAAAACTCCCGGTCTTCGTTCATTCTGTTCAGGGTGTATGTGATGAGCTTTTGGCTTTCCAAGCCGATGCCCCGGGAGTCCAAGGTGATCTCCATGTGATAAATCCAACAGACCAAATCGGAGATGTCTTTAAAGTGGTAGTAGAAGGTTCCCCGATTCACATTGCACTTGTCGCAGAGCATTTGCACCGTGATTTTTTTCAGTGGCACCTCATGGATATAGGATTTTAAAGTGTCTGCAATCAGCTGCTTTGTGCGATTTATTTTCATGTCTTCACCTCCCCCTTCTATTCAATCATGTTATATCGAAATTGTCAAGAGTAAAATAAGTGAAACGTTATATTTATTTAAAAACTTCCTATTTATGTATAATATCCGATTTTAGACATATGTCACAAAATTAGAGTACTTTTTTCTACATAATTAACAAGATAGAATTAAAAAGAACGTTCTATTCCGTCAAGATGTCGCGAAAAATGAAGTAAATCGTTCTATTTTCTGTTTTTTATTTCAACAGCTAGGGTGCTTTGTTGAAAAATTCAACAGGTTTAAAATATTGTTGGTTTACAGATTCTTGTTCATATGGTACAAAATGTATATAGCGTCTCTCTATGTCTATTGGGAGATATTATAAATTGGTAAAATCAAAGCTGTCACACTTGTGAATCCCACAAAATGACAGATGGAACTTACATTTTTGAGGAGGAATATTCACAATGATCCTGATTGGTGAAAAAATCAACGGCACAATCCCTTCCGTGGCAGAAGCCATCGCAAAGCGTGATGCAGAGGCCATCCGTCAACGTGCCATCGCACAAACCGAGGCTGGGGCAAACTTTATCGACGTCTGCGCTTCTGTTGGTGACGACGAAGAAATGGAAGTCCTGGAATGGCTCATCGGCGAAGTCCAAGCTGTTACCGAGCTCCCCATCTGCATCGACTCTCCAAACCCTCTGTCCTGCATTGCAGCCATGAAATTCTGCAACAAGCCTGGCATGATCAACTCCGTCTCCATGGAAGGCGACAAGATTGACGTGGTTTTCCCCGCAATCGCCGACACCACCTGGGACTGCGTGGCTCTGCTCTGCGCCAGCGGGATTCCAAAATCCGCCCAAGAACGTCTGGACATTCTCGACGACATCATGGCAAAGGCCGACCAATACGGCATCGCCCACTCTCGTCTACATATCGACCCACTGGTTGAAATGCTGTGCACCTCTATGAACGGCATCGCCATGGTCACCGAGGTCATGCAAAAGGCCAAGGCCAAATACCCCGCACTTCACATCACCGGCGCAATTTCCAACATCTCTTTCAACCTGCCTCTGCGCCGCGTCCTCAACCAAACCTTTGCAGTGCTCTCCATCGCCAACGGCATGGACTCCGCTGTTTTGGATCCTACCAACAAAGATCTGTTGGGCTCCATCTATGCCGCCGAAGCAATGATGGGCAAGGATATGTTCTGCATGAACTACATCGGCGCATATCGTGCAGGACGTTTGCACACACCTAAAAACTAAAAAAACAAAAATTTGGGGGAAATTATCATGAACACTACTATTTTCGAAATGGTCAAAACCGGTAAAATGAACGACATCGCTGGCGCAGTTGCTGCTTCTCTGGAAGCTGGCGAACCCGCTCTGGATACCTTGGACACCATGGTTTCTGCTATGGCAGAAATCGGCGAAGGCTTCAAAAACGGTACCGTTTTCATTCCTGAAATGCTGCTGGGCGCTATGACCATGCAAGCTGGCGTTGCTGTCCTGAAGCCACACCTGGGCTCCGGCGAAGCCAACAAGCTGGGCAAATTCGTCATGGGCACCGTCTACGGCGACTTGCACGATGTTGGCAAGAACCTGGTCATCATGATGGTCGAATCCGCTGGCTTTGAAGTCGTTGACCTGGGCATTGACGTGTCCGTCGAAAAGTTCGTCAACGCTGTGGAATCCGACGAAGCTGTCAACGTTGTTGGCGTCTCCGCTCTGCTGACCACCACCCTGCCTGCAATGGAAAAAGTTGTCGAAGCTCTGAACGCAAGCCCTGCTCGCTCCCGCATCAAAGTCATGGTCGGTGGCGCTCCTGTCACCCAAGCCTTCGCTGACAAAATCGGCGCTGATGCTTACACCGCTGACGCTGCTTCCGCTGCTGAAAAAGCTGCTGAACTGGCTAAGTAATTTTAGACTTCTCAAAAAGGACGGTTGCAAACGCAACCGTCCTTTTTTGTGCCATGAACCCGCCAAATATAGGGACGATTCACGAATCGTCCCCGCCACATTCGGTGGTGGCAGAGCGACGAAGGCGTCGCTCCATGCCCGGTGGAATTGCGCCGAATGTAGGGCGATTCCAGTAAAAAAACCGCCCTTTCGGGCGGTTTTTTTCAGTAAAAGTTGACGGAAACCTTCACAACGCTCTGTTTTGGCAAGCTACATCCTTAGTTTACCAGATGTTTCCTGCGAAATCTCGCGAAATTTGGTTATGCGTCCAAGG
>JAWXUJ010000030.1:0-9551 GCA_044432765.1 Eubacteriales bacterium
TTTAACTTCTCCAACACATCTGCATTGGTGGAATATCCTGTTTTCGTCTTCTTCACTGGGGGTAAACCCAACTTTTCAAAGAGAATATGTCCCAGTTGTTGGGTGGAGTTGACATTGAACTCCTCCCCAGCCAGGTCGAAAATTTCGCCCTGTAACTCTCCGATTCTGGTGGACAGCATTTTGCCAAAGGCCTGCAATGCAGACTGGTCAACGGCGATGCCCGCCATCTCCATCTTTGCCAACACGTGGCAGAGGGGCAGTTCCACGGTGGTGTACAGCTCCATCATATTTTGAACGGTGAGTTGTTCCTCGAAAGGCTTCCACAGGGCGAAAATAGCCTCAGCCTCCCCGGTCAAATCGGTGATTTCCCGATTCAAATGGGTACCAGAAAGGGTGGAAATGGTGTAGTTGTTGGTGGATGGATTCAGCAAATAGGCCGCCAAAGCCACGTCGAAGGTCAATCCCTGGGCGGGGAAATCGTTGCTGGACAGAACATGGTACAGTGCTTTCAAATCACAGCAAGCCTTTGGGGTTTCCAAGGCGAACAGGCTCCGCAGATAGTCCTTATGGGTGTCAAAATCCAGGCAGATGGTGCCCGCGGCGCAAGCGATTGCCACCTGAGAAAAATCCAATGCGACCGCAACGGCGCAAGGGGTGCTCAGGTCGGGCATTTTGTCCAATTTGGGGGCGAATTCCACAACCACTTTCTCCGCCATGGGTTGGGCGGTTTGGGTCAGCAGTTGGTACCGGTCGATGAGCTTGGTGAACTCCAATTTCCGGAACCATTTCAGCAGTTCAGGACGGTTTGGTGCCTTGGAAATGGCATCTTCCGGAACAAATTCGATGGGCGCATCGGTGCGGATGGTTGCCAGTTCATAGGACAATTTCGCACTTTCCCGACCTGCCTCCAACTTTTTCCGGACAGCGGGTTTGATTTTGTCGCTGTCCAAATTTTCGTAGATGGCATCCAACGTACCGAAGTCCTCCATCAGCTTGCCGGCGGTTTTTTGTCCCACCCCAGCCACACCGGGGATGTTGTCGGAGCTGTCCCCCATCAGGGCTTTCAAGTCGATGAGGTAGATGGGGGCGAAGCCGTATTCCTCCTGGAATTTGGCGGGGTCAAACTTGTTGTAGGTGGTTTGACCACCTTTGGTGATGACCAACTTGACGGAAACGCAGTCGGTAATCAGTTGCAGGTTGTCCTTATCTCCAGAGACCACCACGCACTCCCAACCAGTCTCACAACAAATTCTGCCCACAGTGCCCAAAATATCATCAGCCTCCCAACCCTCTTGTTGGAGGATGGGGATGTTCATGGCAGTCAAAACCTCTTTGATGATAGGCATTTGCATCGCCAGTTCCTCGGGCATCCCATGGCGGGTGGCCTTGTAGCCATCGTACATTTTGTGACGGAAGGTAGGTGCTCGCAGGTCAAAGGTAACGCAGACGGCATCTGGGTTTTCCTCCAAACGCAGTCTATCCAGGATGTTGATAAACCCAAAAATACCGTTGGTGTAAAGCCCCTCCCGGGTGGTCAACGGACGTATGCCATAATAGGCACGATTGATGATACTATTACCATCCAAAATCAAAAGTTTCATAAAACCTCTCGTCCCGCCCGCAGGCGATAATTGTTAATCCTTAATTGTTCATCGTTAATCAAATACGTTTCCACTTCGCTCCTTGTGGGGTGTCGATGATTTCGACGCCTTGGGCTTTCAAAAGGTCGCGGATGCGGTCGGCTTCTGCCCAGTTTTTGTCCTTTTTGGCTTGGGTGCGCTGTGCCACCAGACCGTCGATTTCTGGGTCAACTTCGTCCTGATTTTCAGCACGGACTTTGGAGGCCTTTGCAATCATATCCAGTCCCAAAACCTGGTCAAAATCAGCCAAAAGCGCCAATTTAGTACCGTCGTTTGTTTTGGCTTTCAACACGTCGTAAACGGCAGTGATGGCCAGAGAGGTGTTGAGGTCGCCGTCCAGACCTTTGGTGAATCGGCCTTTCAGTTGCTCAAAATCACCTTGGTTGACTGCTTTGTCGCTGTCGTCTAAAGTTGCGATTTTGGCAATCAATTTGTCGTAGGAAACCACGGCGTTGTCCAGGTTTTCCCAGGTGAATACCAGCCCTTTGCGGTAGTGGGAGCCCAGGCAGAAGAAGCGATAGGCCAAGGGGTCGTATCCCTTTTCTTCTAACAGAGAGACGGTCAAAAATTCGCCTTTGGACTTGGACATTTTGCCACTGTTGGTGTTGAGATGGAAGACGTGCATCCAGAAATTGCACCATTTATGGCCTACATAGGACTCGGTCTGGGCGATTTCATTGGTGTGGTGAGGGAAGGCGTTGTCGATGCCACCGCAGTGGATGTCCAGGTCTTCACCCAGATGCTTCAAGCTGATACCGGAGCATTCGATGTGCCAACCAGGATAGCCCACACCCCAGGGGGAGTCCCATTTCAGGGCTTGATCCTCAAATTTGGACTTGGTAAACCACAACACGAAGTCGTTTTTGCTCCGTTTATTGGTGTCCTCTTCCACGCCTTCGCGGACGCCAACCGCCAAGTCCTCCTCTTTATACTCGTTAAAAATGTGGTATTTTTCCAGTTTTTCTGTGTTGAAGTACACGTTTCCACCGGCGACGTAGGCGTAATCCTTTTCAATCAAACCCTCGATGATTTTGATGAACTCATCGATGCAGTTGGTGGCAGGCTCCACCACGTCAGGACGCTTGATGTTCAACTTATCGCAGTCGGCGAAGAAGGCATCGGTGTAGAATTTGGCGATGTCCATGACAGATTTCTGTTCCCGTTGAGCACCTTTCAGCATTTTATCCTCGCCGGTGTCACCGTCAGAGGCCAGATGTCCCACGTCGGTGATGTTCATGACACGCTTCACAGGATAACCGCTGTAGCGCAGGTATTTTTCCAGGACATCTTCCATCAGGTAGCTGCGAAGGTTGCCGATGTGGGCAAAGTGGTAGACCGTGGGACCGCAGGTGTACATTTTCACCAAGTTGGGGTCATTGGGGACGAAAAGTTCCTTTTTTCTCGCTGCCGAGTTATATAAATACATGGGTTATCCTCCTAGATATTGTTTTTTTGTAGTTGTTTTTCCAGACTGGAGATGCGATTCCGCAGGCATTCCAGTTCCACCATAATGGGGTCGGGAGTGTGGGCGTGATCTAGTTTTTCACCGCTGATGCGGACAACCCGCCCCGGTACACCGACCACAGTGGCATTGGGTGGCACTTCCCGAAGCACCACGGAGTTAGATGCAATGCGGGAGTTGTCCCCTACGGTAAAGGGTCCCAAAACTTTGGCACCAGAGCCAACCATAACGTTGTTTCCCAGCGTTGGGTGGCGTTTGCCGGTATCCTTGCCGGTACCACCCAAGGTGACCCCTTGGTACAGCAGGCAGTCGTCACCGATGATTGCGGTGGCACCAATGACGATGCCAGTGCCGTGGTCGATGACCAATCGTTTGCCGATTTGGGCGGCTGGATGGATTTCGATGCCAGTAAACCACTTGGCAGTTTGAGAAATAACTCGTGCCAAAAACACACAGCCGTGGCTGTTCAGCCAGTGGGCGGTACGATAGTGCATGGTGGCGTGTAGGCCGTTGTACAGCAGGAATACTTCCACCATACTCCGGGCGGCGGGGTCATTCTTTTGGTATGCCCGAATGTCGTCAAAAAGTTGCATAACCAGTCCTTTCTACGCAAAAACCGCCTCTTGATTGTAATAATCAAGAGGCGGGTAAAATACTCGCGGTTCCACTCTAGTTTGTTCTTTAGCCATAACGCAGGCCTTTGCGGGGTCTCCCCTCACTCCCGAATGCACTTCAAAGCGAATCTCTTACCCCTGCTTCCAGCCGATGACAGAGGCTCTCTGGAAAAGAATGGCACTTCTACTCTTTTCGTTCAACGTGATATTTAGTTGCCTATATCATACCATTACACTTATGATTTGTCAAGCTATTTCAAGGCAATGGCATTGCGATTTTGCACAAAGTATTCTATGCCAGAGGAGACCGTTGTGACAACGATGATGGCGGTGACCACACTGTCCAGGATTTCGCTGTTTGGAAACAGCATCATGACGCAGAGACCGACCATGGTGGCGGCGGTTTTGATTTTGCCAGACCACCCCGCAGCGATGACTTTGCCACCTTGGACAGCCACCAAGCGAAGGCCGGTGACGGCAAATTCCCGTGCCAAAATCAGCATGACCGCCCATGATGGCATTCTGCCCCACTCCAGGAAAATCAGCATGGCGGAGACCACCAGCAGTTTGTCAGCCAAGGGGTCGATGAACTTGCCAAAGTCGCTGACTTGGTTGTAGTGGCGGGCGATATAGCCGTCCACAAAGTCGGTGATGCTTGCCACAATGAAAATCACCAGAGCGGCGATGTGGTTTTCTGCCAACAGTGCCCACATGAAAAATGGGATGAGGACGATGCGGAGCATGGAGAGTTTACTAGCAGTTGTCATGGTTATTCCTCCTCGTAAAGCCCGCCCACAGGCTCGCCGTCTACAATATCGTCAAACAATACTTTTACAAAATCACCAATTAGCACGTCTTCTTCCGCAGTAAACCAAACTTTTCCATCAATATCAGGGGATTCGGCATAGGTGCGACCAAAATAGGCTTCTTCCGCTTCGTCGTAGCCCTCCACCAGGACATCGTAGACCTGATTCATGCGATCTTCGTTGTGTTTATCAATGATGCGAGAAGCCAATTCCGACAGGATTTCTGCCCGTTGGATGGCGATTTCTTGGTCGGGGAACTCCATTTTGGCAGCGGCGGTGCCCTCCTCTGGTGAGAATGCAAATGCGCCGACGCGTTCCAATCGGTGTGCCTTGATGAAGGTGCAAAGCTGTTCAAATTCCTCGTCCCCTTCGCCGGGGAGACCGGTGATGACACTGGTGCGAAGCACCAAGCCAGGGATTCTGTCCCGCAGTTTGGTAAACAGGTCGCCCAGATATTCCTGGGTACCACGGCGGTTCATTCGCTTGAGAATGGCGTTGTTCACGTGTTGGATGGGAATGTCCAGATATTTGACAATTTTCGGCTCACTGGCGATTGTGTCAATCAGCTCGTCTGGCATTTCATCGGGGTATAAATAGTGGATTCTCACCCATTGAAAATCCAGTTTACATAGGCTTTTCAGGAGATATGCCAACTTCAACTCGCCATACAGGTCGATGCCATAACGACTGGTATCCTGGGCAACCACAATCAATTCCTTGACTCCACTGTCGGCGATTTGCTTGGCCTCTATCATCAAATCCTCCATGGGCCGGCTGCGGTATTTACCCCGCAGTTTGGGGATGATGCAGAAGGAACAGTGGTTGTCACAGCCCTCTGCAATCCGCAGATAGGCGAAGTGGGATGGGGTGGTGAGGATTCGTTGCGGTTCGTTGAGGGGTGCGTTGATGTCACCATACAGCTCCACGCGCTCCCCTGCCAACACCCCTTGGATGGCCTCTACGATTTGGAAGTAGCTGCCAGTGCCCAACACACCGTCCACCTCTGGCATATCGTCCAAGATTTCCTTGCGATACCGTTGAGACAGGCAACCGCTGACGATGATTTTGCCCACGCGACCAGCTTCTTTCAGGTCGGCTAAGGCCAAAATGTTGTCGATAGCTTCGGTTTTTGCCGCATCGATGAACCCGCAGGTGTTAACCACGGCAACATCCACATCGATGGCTTCGGGCGCGATTTCGTAGCCGGCTTCGCTGGCCAAAAAAATCATTTGCTCCATATTCACTTGGTTTTTTGCGCATCCTAAAGACACAAAACCAATCTTTTTTGTCATTCTTGTTCCTCCAAGTAGTCGTCCAGTGAATCTGCGTACCGCGACATAGCCAACTTGATGTCAGACCAGTTGTGGCCACGCCGCATCAGTGCGTCCACTGTACGCTTCGTTTCTTTTTGGTCGGCCACTCTGCCCTTTAATCGTTTTTCAATGAAGCGTTCAATGGCTTCATCTGGCTCTGGCAAGTCCTCCAGCAGTTCATCTGCCAGGTCTTTGACAATGCCTTTTTCGTATAAAATCGAGCGAATTCGATGTTTACCATAACCTTTTGCCAGGGCGATGCGGACAGCTTGTTTTGCCACTTGCTCGTCGTCAATCAGCTTCAAATCATCCAGCCATTCAATGGTTTCTTCGGTGTTTTCCTCGGTTTCGCCCTTTTGCTTCAACTTTCGGCGGAGTTGCTGCTCTGACAGGTTGGAGTAGGCTAGCATCCGCACTGCCCGGGCTTTTGCACTGGCCTTGCCGTCTGCAATGCGGATTTCCTCGTACTGTTCTGCTGTCAGTTCTTTGCCTGGATAAAGGCAGAATTGTGCCACCACCGATGGTTCCACGGTCATACGACCACCGTGTTGGAAGGAAATGGTACAGCGTTTGCTATATCCCTTTCCCTCCGTGATTCGCTCAATCTTCATCATCAAAATCGTCAGCGGCTACGTCCACAGCTTTGGCTGCGGCTTTGGCCTTGACTTTGGCTTGAGGGCCTTGGAGCTTCACAAAGTTTTCACGGATTTGGGTTTCCAGATATTCGGCGGCCTCTGGGTGTTCTGACAGGTAGGTCTTGGCATTGTCGCGACCTTGACCGATGCGCTCATCGCCCATGGAGAACCAGCTGCCGCTTTTCCGCACCAGTTCCAATTCCAAGCCCAAGTCCAGCAGTTCACCCCAGTGAGAGATGCCTTCGCCGTACATAATGTCGAAATAGGCCTCACGGAATGGGGGTGCCACCTTGTTTTTGATGACCTTGGCGCGGGTGCGGTTACCGGTCAAATCGGTGCCACTTTTAATGGCTTCCACACGACGGATGTCGATGCGGACAGAGGCATAGAACTTCAGCGCATTACCACCGGTGGTGGTTTCGGAAGAGCCGTACATGACGCCGATTTTGGAGCGGATTTGGTTGATGAAAATGACCACGCAGTTGGTCTTGGCGATGGAGCCAGCCAATTTCCGCAGGGCTTGGGACATGAGGCGAGCTTGGAGACCGACAAAGCTGTCGCCCATTTCGCCTTCGATTTCAGCGCGTGGGGTCAGAGCCGCAACGGAGTCCACCACGATGGCATCCACAGCGCCGGAGCGCACCAGTGCATCGGTGATTTCCAGAGCTTGTTCACCGGTGTCTGGTTGGGAGACCAACATGGAATCGATGTCCACACCCAGGGCGCTGGCATAGTCAGGGTCCAGTGCGTGCTCTGCATCCACGAAGGCCACATCACCACCCAGTTTTTGGGCAGAGGCCAACAGATGGAGTGCCAGTGTGGTTTTACCAGAGGATTCTGGGCCATAGATTTCGATGATTCTGCCCTTTGGAATGCCCCCGATGCCCAGCGCGGCATCCAGAGCCAGAGAGCCGGTGGGGATGGCATCCACAACCATTTGGGGACGATCGCCCAGACGCATAACCGCGCCTTTGCCGTAGTCCTTTTCAATCTGTGCCAGGGCTGTTTCCAGGGCTTTTTTCTTGTCAGATGCAGGCGTTGGAGCCTCGTATGCAGATTTTGCCTTTGCCATAATTACACAACCTCTTTCTCATATTGCGCCAGCACAGCCCGGGTGATGTCCCCGCTGTCTTGGCTTAGTTTTACAATGGTATACCCTGCGCGGGTTAAAATATCACAAACCGCCTTGTCCTGCCCCATGCCGAATTCAAAGCAGATGTAGCCACCTGGTTGGAGGGCAGAGGTGAAATTTTTCACAATGGCGCGGTAGAATTCCAGGCCATCTTGCCCGCCGTAGAGAGCCATATGTGGTTCAAAATCCTTGACCGATGGTTCCAGTTCCTCCATCTCCTGACCGGTAACGTAAGGGGGATTAGAGACAATCATGTCAAATGTACCCAAAAATTTGGTAGCAGGCTCCAGAGCATTGACGGTGACGCATTTCACCCGCCCGGTCAGCTTTTGGTTTGCGATGTTCTGTTTTGCCACGTTGATGGCGGCGGGTGACAGCTCCCCCAAGGTGACCCGGGCATCCTTGACCCGCTGAGCGATGGCTAGGCCTATACAGCCAGAGCCGGCGCACAAGTCCAGGATACGAGGGTTTTTATCTAAAAATAACGCTTTGTTCATAGCAAGTTCTGTGACCGCCATGGTGTCATCCCGGGGGATTAACACATCCGGTGTCACCGTCAGCGTCATGCCACAGAAGTCCCATTGCTCCAGAATATAGGGCAATGGCTCCCCTTGCAATTTTCGCTTCAGCATAACCAGGAACCGTTCGATAGTCTCCCGATCTGCCATTTGGTCACGGCCTGCAATCATGGAGGCTACAGACTTTGCCGAAGCGGCGCTGAGAAGCTCCCGGGCGACGGTGGTGGCCTGCACCCCTTCCGAAGGGAACAGCTCCATGCGGGCTCTCTGGTAGAGTTCGCCGTAGGTTACCATTTGTCAGCCCCCTCCTCTGGTGGGATCACGGCCTCCAGCGCGGTGATGGCGACTTCCATCATATCATCGTCTGGTTCGTTGGTGGTGAAGTTTTGGAACCACATCCCAGGGAAGGATACAGCTCTGGTGAACCAGTTGTCATGGCGACCGACAAAGCGGTTGATTTCATAGCTGATACCCACCACCACAGGCAGAAGGGCAAGGCGCAAGGCCATACGAATCCAAGGATTGGACCAACTGACCACGGAGAAGACCAAAATGGACACCACCATGACCACGAAGAGGAAACTGGTACCACAACGGGGGTGGAGGCGAGTTTGTACCTTCACGTTTTCCACAGTGAGAGGCAATCGCATTTCATAGCAACGGATGGACTTGTGCTCCGCACCGTGGTAGGCAAACACCCGCTTCATATCCTTCATTTTAGACACCAATACCATGTAGCCCAGGAACAGAAGGATGCGGACGGCACCTTCTAGCAGGTTCCGCGCCATGTAGTTGGTGACGATGTTGGTGAACAGACCAGCCAACAGAGTTGGCAACAGGATGAACAGCCCCACTGAAAAGGCCATGCCCAAAATCACAGAGAAATAAATGATGAATTGCTCCAATTTCTCGGAGCCGAATTTCTTTTCAATCCACTTTTCCAGTTTGGAGGATTCCTCTTCCTCGTCTTCCATAAAGAAGTCGGCGGAGTACATCAGGGCTTTCACACCGCTAACCATGGAGCCACCGAAGTTGACCATGCCCCGGATAAAGGGCCAGCCCAGCCAAGCGGCACGCTCTTTGTTGACTTTGATGTCGCTGACCTTGACTTCCAGACCCTCTTTGGTGCGGACGACCACCGATTCTTTTTTAGGCCCACGCATATAGATGCCCTCAATCAGCGCTTGACCGCCGATAGACGTTTTAAATTCTTTCTTTTCTTGAGACATTATGCAACCTCGACTTCCAAAGGCAGTCGGATGGTGACCAAAACGCCACCGCCCGCTGCATTTTCCAGTGTTAATGTGCCACCGTGCATGGTGACGATTTCCTCACAGACTGCCAAGCCGATGCCACTGCCCCGGGCTTTGGCACTACCTTTGTAGAATTTCATTTTCACCCGAGGCAATTCGTCCTCTGGAATGCCAGAGC
>JAWXUJ010000031.1:0-9521 GCA_044432765.1 Eubacteriales bacterium
GATGGTTGCAGCGACTTCTTCAGCTTCTTCGACTTCTTCGACTTCTTCTTCAGCCAGAGCTTCGTCCAGTTCTTCGGTGGCTTCGTCCAGTTCGACGATGGCTTCGTCCAGAACTGCATCCAGTTCTTCCAGTTGTTCGGTGGTGCCGCAAGCTGCCATGGAAACAACCATGACCATTGCCAGCAAGAGTGCAAATAGCTTTTTCATAAATTTTGGTCCTCACTTATTTTTGTTTCTCAAAATTGAGATGTACACAATATACCACCCATTGGTCACTTTGTCAATAACTTTTTCTTAATATATGAGTAATACTTTCATAATGTTTACAATTTGTACAAATTTAAGTACAAAGCCAATTAAAAACGTTACAAAAAATAGTAGCAAAATGCACAAAAGACGACAAAACGCACCTTTAAACACCTACCCGTTGTAACCTTTTTCCCCATTTGTGTCCCATCAGAGCACAAAAAAGCCGCCCTTTTGGGCGGCCTTTGCTTATAGTTCGCAGTTGCCTACGGTTCTTGGGAATGGGAGGACGTCGCGGATGTTGGACATACCAGTCAGGTACATGACGCAACGCTCGAAGCCCAAGCCGAAGCCGGCGTGGCGGGCAGTGCCGTACTTCCGCAGGTCGGTGTAGAACTCATACTCAGAGGGTTCCAGGCCGGAGTCCACCATGCGGGTCAGCAAAGTGTCGAAGTTGTCCTCACGTTGACTACCGCCGATGATTTCGCCGATGCCAGGCACCAGGCAGTCCATGGCGGCCACGGTTTTGCCGTCGTCGTTCAGCTTCATATAGAAGGCCTTGATTTCCTTGGGGTAGTCGGTGACGAAGACGGGGCCTTTGAAGACTTCCTCAGTGAGATAGCGCTCGTGCTCTGTTTGCAAATCGGCGCCCCATTTTACAGGGTACTCGAATTTGTCGTTGTTTTTCTCCAGAATTTCGATGGCTTCGGTGTAGGTCACGTGACCGAACTTGGCGTTCATCACCAGATTCAGACGCTCCAAGAGGCCCTTGTCCACAAATTGGTTGAAGAACTTCATCTCCTCGGGGGCGTGTTCTAAGACGTAGGAAATGACGAATTTCAACATATCCTCTGCCAATTCCATGTCGTCTGCCAGGTCGGCAAAGACGATTTCTGGCTCGATCATCCAGAATTCAGCAGCATGGCGGGTGGTGTTGGAGTTTTCCGCCCGGAAGGTGGGCCCGAAGGTGTAGACGTTGGAGAAGGCCATGGCGAAGGTTTCCACATCCAGTTGTCCAGAGACGGTAAGGCTGGTTTGCTTGTTGAAGAAATCCTCGCTGTAGTTCACTTTATCTTCTGCCATGGGCAGTTTGTCCAGTGGCAAGGTGGTCACTTGGAACATCTCCCCTGCCCCTTCACAGTCGGAGCCGGTGATGATGGGGGTGTGGACGTAGACAAAGCCCCGTTCTTGGAAGAACTGGTGGATGGCATAGGCCGCCATAGAGCGAACACGGAACACAGCTTGAAAGGTGTTGGTCCGGGGGCGCAGGTGGGAGATGGTGCGGAGATATTCTAATGTATGACGCTTCTTTTGCAGGGGATATTCCGGTGCAGAGGCACCCTCCACAGCGATTTCGGTGGCTTGGATTTCAAAGGGTTGCTTGGCATCTGGTGTCATGACCAGGGTGCCAGTGACCACCAGGGCGGCGCCCACATTGGTCTTGGAGATTTCTGCGAAGTTCTCCATGGTGTCGTGGTAGACCACTTGGACTGGCAGGAAGTAGGTGCCGTCGCTGAGAACCACAAAACCAAAGGCCTTGGAGCCACGAACAGAGCGCACCCAGCCACCAACGGTGACGGTTTGGTCTGCAAAGGATTCAGGGGATTTGAACAGGTCGCGAATCGGAGTGCATTTCATAAAATAGATTCCTCTCTATAAATAATCAATGGTGCAAATAACGCAGTGGCGAGTTGTGACCATACTGAAAGTCTGTCTCAATAGTATACCGGATAATGGGGCAAATAGCAAGGCATTACCCCTTGGAAGGTTTAAATTTTTTCTGGATTTTTTCGTTGCCGGCGGAGACGATTGCCATGGCATCCTGTCCCAGTGCTTTTTTTAGGTGAGTAAGCTCGCCCAAGCCCCCAATTCCGTGGGGTACGAAGCCGGCGGCAGCGTCGCTCCCCAGAGCGATGGATGCCCCCAATCGGTGGGCAAGACGGAGGCTGTCCCTCTGCATTTCCCCAATTTTTTGGAGGGTTTCGTCAGGGAACAGGCTTTTTCCTATGAGATTTGCCACCGGGGACAGGGTTGGCACCCAGACGGTGTTGGATTCTGCCAACTGATAGATGGTCTCTTCGTCCATGTACCCGCCGTGCTCCAGACTGTCCACTCCGGCTGAAATGGCAGTGGCGCAAGCAGAGCCGTTGCAGTGCGCCATGACGGCAAAGCCCATGTCGTGGGCGGCGGAAATCATGTCGCGGATTTCTCCGTCCTCCAAGGGTGGCTCGGACACCTTGCCATAGGTTTGGAAATCCATCAAGCCGGAAATCATGATTTTTACAAAATCACCTTTTTGCTGGCGGACTTCCTTCAGCCGTTCCAAATATTCTGAAAAATCAGCAAAGGTTTGGCAGAGAAACTGGCCGTAATGGCCTTGTTTACAGATGGGGAAGGCCGGTTGGACATAGGTGATTCCATACTCCGGTGCCAAGCGAGATGTTAGCTGGCACACCCCATATGAGTCACCGCCATCTCGCAAGTAGGTATATTGAAGTTCTTCATAGACGGACAGATGTTGGCGTACCAGAGACTCCTCCGCGCCACTTTTGTGGGACAAAAGTGCGTTTCTTAAATTTCTTCCATCCATAATCATGTGTATATGGCAGTCTACTATGGCAATCACCAACCTTTTCTGAAAATTTGTGGGATATGACAATTTTACATGGTAAAATGACCCCTCTCTACATTATAATCGGAGAATTTCCCAGATGCAAGAAAAATTTCATTGACTTTGACATGGTCAGTGGATATGATAATAGCAATCAGAAATCAAAGTGGAATTTGTATAACCAGATGGTTATAGCATTTATACTGTAATCAGTATTTGCCTTTGACCAATCCACAGGTTACAATAGCCATAAGGATAGCAAAACTACAATATTAAAGGAGATTTGTCATTATGATTGCATACCCAACTATGACCGCCGCCCAACTGGAGGCGGAGCTCGCTTCCGTCTCTCAACAATTTGAGGATTTGAAGCAGAAAAATTTGAAGCTGGATATGTCCCGCGGCAAACCCGGCAAGGTGCAACTGGACTTGGTCAGCGACTTGCTCACTGCCCTGCAAACACCTGCCGACTGCATGGACGGTGCCATGGACACCAGAAACTACGGCGAAATCTCCGGTATTCCCAGCTGTAAAGCGTTATTTGCCGAACTTTTGGGATGTAAAGCATCCCAAGTGTTCGTGGGCGGTAGCTCTAGCTTGACCCTAATGTACGATGTCATTTCCAAGGCCTTCACCCACGGTTTGACCCACAGCCCCAAGCCTTGGTGCAAAGAGGAAGTGGTCAAATTCCTCTGCCCATCCCCTGGCTACGACCGTCACTTCTTGGTCACACAATCTCTGGGCTGTGAGCTGATCACCATCGACATGACCGCCACCGGCCCCGACATGGACCAAGTGGAGCAGGCCATCAAAGACCCCGCCGTCAAGGGTATGTGGTGCGTACCCAAATACTCCAACCCCACTGGCGTCACCTTCTCCGATGAAACCATCGATCGCATCGCCGCCATGAAGCCTGCGGCTCCCGACTTTGTCCTCATGTGGGACAACGCCTACTGTGTCCACGAACTGGAAGGAGAATTCGTTCCATTCCGCGACATTCTCAGCCTGTGCGAAGCCAACGGCAACGCAGACATGGTGTTTGAGTTTGCATCTACCTCCAAAATCACCCTGCCCGGCGCAGGTGTGGCTGTCTTCGCCACCAGTGAAGCCAACTTGAAGTATATGCTCAGCCTGCTTACCTTCCAAATCATCAGCTACGACAAGGTCAACCAAATGCGCCATGTGAAATACCTGAAAGACAAGGCCAACACCTTGGCGCTCATGCAAAAGCACCAAGAGATTATGGCGCCTAAATTCCGCGCTGTGGTGGATGCCTTGGACAAGGAAATTGCACCTCTGGAAATCGGCACATGGGCTCGTCCCACTGGTGGCTACTTCGTCAGCTACGATGCCCTGCCCGGCACTGCAAAGCGTGCTCTGGCCCTCTGCAAAGAGGCTGGCGTGGTCATGACCGGCGCTGGCGCAACCTTCCCATACGGCATTGACCCTCAAGACTCCAACATCCGCATCGCCCCAAGCCTGCCCCCCGTGGCAGAACTGGAAGCCGCTCTGGAAGTCTTCTGCACCTGCGTCAAACTGGCTGCATTGGAAAAATTGATGAAATAATGTAAATAGCAAGAAAACCGCCTCGTGAGAGGCGGTTTTCTTGTATTATTTGCCGACGATTTGTCGAACTAAGGCGCGTTTTAGGCGGGCTTCTGCCATGGCGATGTCTACATCGGATTGGTCAGCTCGTTGGGCCAATACATCATTGGCTTTGTCCATGGATTGCTTGACACGCTCCATGTCGATGTCCTCACTCCACTCGAAGGTGGTGGGCACCAGCTTCACAGCGCCATCGGTGACAGCCAGCATACCGCCGATGCAGGCGGCGTTGCGGATGGTGCCATCCTCCAAATAGATTTTGGCTTCGCCCATGGCGACGGTAGTGACGTAGTTGATGTGCCGAGGCAAAATCGCCACGTCGCCCACAGAGGTGCGCACCATGACCCGCGTTACTTGGCCTGAGAACTTGACCCCATCGGCGGCGACGATGTCCAGTTGATACGTCATAGGCCTTACCCCTGGTTGGCTTTGGCGATGACGTCATCGATGGTGCCAGCCATCATAAATGCGGATTCAGGCAGGCCGTCGTGCTTGCCTTCGATGATTTCTTTGAAGCCACGGATGGTCTCGGACAGAGGAACGTACTTACCCTCCAAACCTGTGAACTGCTCAGCCACAGAGAAAGGTTGAGACAGGAAACGTTGGACTTTGCGAGCCCGACCGACAATCAACTTGTCCTCTTCGGACAGTTCTTCCATGCCCATGATGGCGATGATGTCCTGCAATTCCTTGTACCGTTGGAGCATTTGTTGAACAGCTCTGGCGGTGTTGTAGTGGTCGTCGCCCAGAATTTCTGGGGTCAGGATACGACTGGAGGAAGACAGTGGGTCAACGGCGGGATAGATGCCCAGCGCGGAGATGGCGCGGTCCAGAACAGTCTTTGCATCCAAGTGGGCGAAGGTGGTGGCAGGGGCGGGGTCGGTGAGGTCATCGGCGGGGACGTAGACGGCTTGAACAGAGGTGATGGAGCCTTGCTTGGTGGAGGTGATACGCTCCTGCAGTGCACCCATTTCTGTTGCCAGAGTTGGTTGGTAACCAACGGCGGATGGCATACGACCCAGCAGTGCGGACACTTCAGAGCCAGCTTGGGTGAAGCGGAAAATGTTGTCCACAAAGAGCAAAACGTCCTGATTTTTCACGTCGCGGAAGTACTCTGCCATGGTCAGACCAGACAGTGCCACGCGCATACGAGCCCCGGGTGGTTCATTCATTTGACCGTAGACCAGGGCGGTTTTGCCCAGCACCCCGGATTCCATCATTTCGTAGTACAGGTCGTTGCCCTCACGGGTACGTTCGCCAACACCGGTGAACACGGACAGACCGCCGTGTTCTTTGGCGATGTTGTTGATCAGTTCCATGATAACCACGGTTTTGCCAACGCCAGCGCCACCGAACAGGCCGATTTTACCGCCCTTGGCGTATGGGCAGATCAAGTCGATGACCTTGATGCCAGTTTCCAGAATTTCAGTGGTGGAGTCCTGCTCGTCATAGGCAGGTGCCTTCCGGTGGATGGGCCATTGCTCCTCGGTTTTAGGGGCAGGCTTATTGTCCACAGGTTGACCCAGTAGATTGAAAATTCTGCCCAGGCATTCTTCGCCCACGGGGACTTTGATGGCTGCGCCGGTGTCCAAAGCGGGCAGGCCACGCTCCATGCCGTCGGTGGAACTCATGGCGATGGCACGAACCATGTTGTCGCCAATGTGTTGCGCCACTTCGCAGACCACGGTTTTGTCTTGATAAGTGATTTCGATGGCGTTCAGCAGGTTTGGCAGCTGACCGTCCTCAAATCGAATGTCCAGCACAGGCCCAATAATCTGGGTCACAATGCCAGTGTTTTGTTTTGCCATATGGTGTTTCAACTCCCTTTGAGAATGAACGATGAACGATGAACGATTATCCGTCGTTTTTCTCTCGTTAATTTCATAAAATTCTCAGAATAATAAAAGTTTTTCGGTTCTAAGTTTTATGCCAAATCCATGGCACAGAATTACAGATAAGCCCCACATTTCACAACGCAAAGTCAACACCATTTTCGATTAAAGCGAAAGATTCAAATATTTTGCCAAAATCATTCATCGTTAATCGTTAATTGTTAATCAATTAAGCATTGCTACCAGCGACGATTTCGGTGATTTCTTGTGTGATGGCACCTTGTCGTGCGCGGTTGTATTGAAGGCTAAAGCTGTCAATCATCTCTTCTGCGTTTTTGGTGGCGGCGTCCATTGCGGTACGTCGTGCGCCCAATTCGCTGGCGATGGATTGGCAGAGATTGCTGTAAACCACACCGCCCAGGTACTCTGGGATGATGGATGCCAAAACCGCTTCGGGGCTTGGCTCGTAGATGGTTAGCCCCTTGCCCTTTTGGACGGCTTCCATCTTGGGAACTGGCAACAGCTGGATGGTTCTAGGCTCCTGCACCATCATGGAGACGAACTCGGTATAGCAGAGATAAACCGCGTCGTACTCCCCTTCCAAAAAGCCTTTTGACAAGGCATTTGCGATGGTATAGCAGTGGCTGGGAGACAAGTCTGCCGCCACGTTATAGGCGGTGGACAGGGTTTCCAAACCTTTGCTTCTGCAAAATTCCACGGCTTTTTTGCCCATGGGCAGAATTTTTGCAGGGGCATCGCCCATGTGGGCAACCAAATCTTTGAACACGTTGTTGTTGTACCCACCAGCCAGGCCGCGGTCGCCAGCAATGACGATGTAGCAGGCCTTTTCAATAGGCTTTTCAGCCAAATAGGTGGAGTTTTTCATACCGCCGGCAGAGGCGATGTCCTGCATGGTGGATTTCAAAATCTCGCCATAGGCGCGACTTTTATTCATGCGGTTTTGTGCCCCGCGGAGTTTGGAGGTGGCCACCATTTCCATGGCCTTGGTAATCTGTTTGGTGCTTTGCATACTGCGGATACGCAGTTTGATGTCCTTCATGGATACACCTGCCATGATTTCCCCTCCTTACTTGGTCTTCAAAAATTGGGCAACGTAATCGCCAACGGCGGTTTTCAGTGCTTCTTCGGTTGCCGCGTCGAAGGCACCAGTGGTGCGGATGGTTTCCAGAACTTGGAAGGAATTGGTGTCCATGTATTCATACAGACCAGCCTCAAATTCCTTCACGTCAGCCACTTCGATGTCCTTCAAGAACCCGCGGGTAGCGGCGTAGAAGATGCAGACTTGGTGGGCGACTTCCACAGGTGCGGAGTTGGATTGTTTCAGGACTTCCACGATACGAGCGCCCTGTGCCAGGCGGTCACGGGTGTCCTTGTCCAAGTCGGAGCCGAATTGGGCAAAACTCTGGAGTTCGCGGTATTGGGAGTAGATCATTTTCAGGACGCCAGTGACCTTTTTCATGGCCTTAATCTGGGCGTTACCACCAACACGGGACACGGAGATACCGGGGTTGACGGCGGGCATAATGCCAGCATGGAACAGTTCCTCTTCCAAGAAAATCTGACCATCGGTGATGGAGATGACGTTGGTGGGGATATAGGCAGAAACGTCGCCGGCTTGGGTTTCGATGATGGGCAGAGCGGTAAGTGAGCCGCCGCCGTACTCGGGAGCCAAACGTGCAGCACGTTCCAGCAGACGGGAGTGGAGATAGAACACGTCGCCGGGGTAGGCTTCACGACCGGGTGGTCTACGAATCAGTAGGGAGATGGCGCGGTAGGCCACGGCGTGTTTGGACAGGTCATCATAGATGACCAAAACGTCTTTGCCCTGTGCCATGAAATATTCGCCCATGGTGCAGCCAGAATAGGGGGCGATGTATTGCATAGGTGCCAGTTCGGAGGCAGAAGCCGCAACCACGATGGTGTAGTCCATGGCACCGCCAGCTTCCAAGGTGCCCACAACCTGGGCAACGGTGGAGCGCTTTTGACCAATGGCAACGTAGATGCAGATGACATCCTTGCCTTTTTGGTTAATGATGGTGTCGGTGGCGACTGTGGTTTTACCAGTTTGGCGGTCACCGATGATCAATTCACGTTGGCCACGGCCAATGGGAATCATGGAGTCGATGGCCTTGATGCCAGTTTGCAGTGGCACAGAGACGGATTTCCGCTCAATGATGCCAGGTGCTGGGGACTCGATGGGGCGGAATTCCTTGGAGTCAATCACCCCTTTGCCGTCGATGGGGTTGCCCAGGGCATCCACAACGCGACCGATGAGGGCTTCGCCAACGGGAACAGACACAACGCGGCCTGTACGCTTGACGATGTCGCCTTCTTTGATGCCGTCATCGCTACCCAGGATAACGATGGAGACGGTGTTTTCTTCTAGGTTTTGAGCCATGCCGAATTCACCATTGGGGAATTCAATCAGCTCGTTCATCATACACTTGGTCAAACCGCTGGCGCGGGCAATGCCGTCACCAACCAGAATGACCGTTCCTGTTTCACTCTGTTCAATCATGGCGCCGTAGTTTTTAATCTGGGCGCGGATGATTTTCGTGATTTCATCTGGTCTTAATTCCATCATATACCAGCCTTTTCGATAAATTTTTATTCCTGTCTCTCCCATGGGGAGAGCCTTTATAGTACAGTGCTTTTTAATTGGGCTTTCAATGCGGACAGGCGGGTTTGGATGGTGCCGTCCATCATTGCGCCGTCCAGTTCCAGACGGATGCCGCCCAGGACGTTGCTGTCCACTTTTTGGGACAACTGAACGGTTTTGCCTGTGATTTTCTCCAATTTTTCTTGTAATTTCTTGGTCAATTCCTCGCCCAAAGGCTTGGCGGTGACAGCTGTGGCCTCCAGGATGTGGTTGTCCACGTTGTAGCACTTGATGTACTCCTGGGCACAACCTTCAAACTGGGAAACCGTGGCGTTTTCCGTTAAAATCTTTAAGAAGTTCAACAAATAGGGGTGCAATCCCGTGCAAAATGCCTCGTCTACCAGTGCCACCCGCTCTTTTTTGGGCAGAGAGGGCAGTTGAAGCAGTGTGAGAAACTCAGGATTTTCCTTGAAGATCGCCACCACTGCGGACAGCTGGGGCAGGATTTGATCGGTCAATCCCTCTTCACGAGCCAGTTGGTACAGGGAGTCCCCATAGGTCTTGGCGGTCTGTGTCATCCGTCCTCACCCATCTTTTCGATAAATTC
>JAWXUJ010000032.1:0-9500 GCA_044432765.1 Eubacteriales bacterium
TCACCATCCCCCACTTCAAAAAATCCTACCGTCTCTTCGGCAGAGACACCGGCAAGGCCATCGCCGACTATCTCTGCGTCCACGACGAGGTGGTGGACGACAGCCAAAACCTGAACATTTTTGACCCAGACTCCACTTGGAAAACAAAAGAGGTATACAACTTCACTGCAAAAGAACTGCAAGTGCCCATCTTCCAAAAGGGAGAACTGGTCTACGACCTGCCCAAATTGGACGACATTCGCACCTACTGCCTGGAGCAGGTGGGCACCCTGTGGGACGAAGTCAAACGGTTTGACAACCCCCACACCTACTACGTGGATCTCTCCCAAAAACTATGGGACATCAAATACGGCCTGCTGAAAAAGAACAGCTGATTGCACCATATAGAATCAAAACCGCCACACCCAAAAGGTGTGGCGGTACATATAAAAAAGACAGCCCAAAGGCTGTCTTTTTTATATGGTGCCGGTGGCCGGACTCGAACCGGCACACTATCACTAGCGGCGGATTTTGAGTCCGCTACGTCTACCAATTCCATCACACCGGCATCGCTCGCTTAATGCTAGATTATTATACCATATTATTTTAAAATTGCAAGCCTTTTTTTAAAATTTTTTCAAAATTATTCCTCGGTCTTACCCAAGTGCTCTGTCAGGTGTTTGGAGAGGAGGGCCAGGGAGGCGGCCATGTTTTCGTTGTGCACCAAAATGTGGGAGGGAACCTCCAAATGGGTGGGGGCGAAGTTCCAGATGGCCTGGATGCCAATTTCAATCAGTTGATTGCAGACATCTTGGGCGTACTCGGCGGGAACGGTGAGGACGGCGATGTAGATTTTTTGATTTTTGCAAACGTCTGGCAGTTGGGACATGGGCAGGACGTTTTTGCCACTTTTGGTTTTGCCCCACAGGGCTTCGTCGCTGTCAAAGCCGGCAACGATGTTCAGGCCGTATTCGGCGAAGCCGGTATAGCCTAGCAGTGCCTTGCCCAGTTTGCCAGCGCCGATTAGGACGGCGTTGTTGGTGTTGTTGTAGCCCAAGAAGGACTCTAAATCCGATTGCAAAACGTCGATGGGGTAGCCAATTTTGGGGCGACCGCCATGGCAGACCGTTGCCAAATCCTTCCGCACTTGCACCTCACCCATACCCAGGGCGGTTGCCAAGGCAGTGGCGGAAATGTGGCTTTGTCCATGATCGGGCATGGATTTTAAATATGATAAATAAACAGGCAGGCGCTTGAGCATTGCCTTTGAAATCTCTTTGTGTTGCACGATAATTCTCCTTTTTTGGGGCATGATTGGAAACGATGTACATATTATATCATCTTTTCTATCAATATACAAGGGTTAGCTTAGACTAATTGTAAATTTGTCGTCCAATATCTCGTCGCAACCGCAACATAATCCGTTTTTCCAATCGAGATATATAGGATTGGGAAATTCCCATCATATCTGCAACTTCTTTTTGGGTCTTTTCCCGGCGACCACCCAGGCCGAATCGCATGACCACAATGGTCTGATCTCGACTGGACAGCTTGCCCACGGCATCTTTTAGCAGCTGCATATCTGCGTCCACCTCCAGAGATTTTTGCACCGTGTCGCCCTCAGTGCCCAAAACGTCAGATAGGAGTAGCTCGTTGCCATCCCAGTCGGTGTTGATGGGTTCATCCAGGGAAATCTCCGATTTTCGTCCTGAAATTTTTCGGATGTGCATAAGAATTTCGTTTTCAATGCACCGGGAAGCGTAGGTTGCCAGCTTGATGTTCTTGTCGGTTTTGAAGGTGCCAACCGCCTTGATGAGACCGATGGTGCCGATGGAAATCAAGTCCTCAATGTGGATACCCGTGTTCTCAAAACGGCGGGCGATGTAGACCACCAATCGCAAATTTCGCTCGATGAGGATGCCACGCGCCCCTTGGTCACCCTCTGCCAGTCGGAGGAGTAGTTCCCGCTCTTCCGGCTGTTTCAGTGGGGTGGGGAGAATGTCGCTGCCCCCGATGTACAGGACTTTGTCCGGTGTATAAAGTTTCAGTTTTATCATAATTTTCATCCAAGACCAATTCATAATCTACCTCCTAAAAGTGCCTGGTAGCCACCGCCGGGGGACACTGCCGTGGGGGAGAAGGCCACCAATCCATTTTTGATGATTTTGTTGTCAATTTTTATGGTTTCAACGGTTTTTCCCAACAATAACCCGCCCTCGATGCCCACTGTACCGTAGGGAATCAACCGCCAGCGAGCGCCGTTTTGGCTCCACCGCTCCAAATGTTGGGCGGGGTCTGACAGTTGGGAGGCGGTGGCCTCTGGCGGGAGCAAAAAGGGAACCGCCTGCCAGTCCACCACCAAGATGCCCCGGTTGGTCACTGGGTCTTTCAGGGCGTTTCCGGTGTCATAAAAGCCGATGATGGTGGCGATTTTGCCCTGGTTTTCCAAGGTGATCTGATGAAATTCAGCCGGTGGTTTTTCCATCAAACCCCGGAGAACCACCCGGCCCACCAGATAGACTGCGGCGGCGGTCAGCAGGAGTGCCAGTCCGGAAACCGGGTAGTAGGCATTGCCATTGAGTACCATGAGGCCGGTGCCAAATACGTCCACCACCAGAAGCACCACCCCGCCAAAACCACAGCTTAGGGCGAGAAAAACCAGGCCGTTTTTGACGGTGGAAACCCGCCAGCCGAAGGCCAAAACCACCATAATTCCCATGACCAAGCCTTTGAACACCATACCGCCCAGAAAGGCCACCAATACGGTTGCCACGGCATAAAGCCCGCCCACCGTTGCCCCCAAAGCCAAGGACCAGCGCCGGATGACGCTCCCGGTCAGTCGTGCCGTTGCCAAAAGCAGGAGAAAATTGAGGATGCCGTTGAGTAAAAACAGGGAATCCACGTAAATGGTCAATGCAACACCACCTTCTGGGTTGAAGTATCTTTTTTTGCAATCCCTCGCCAGAGGGGGCGGCGCAACGCGCTGGAGGGCGATAGCCCATTGCAAAAAACGACACGGCTATTACACCGCTTGAAAAGCGGACACAGCGTAAGCTGTGTGCTGACATCGTCAGCTGTGATAAAGTATACCGCTTGGACACAAAAAAACAGGTCGCAATTCATGCAGAATTGCAACCTGTTGTCGATATATTTGGTGATTTCCCATAATTTTCCGTGAAAATTTTGGATTTATCACCCAAATTGTTTAAGATTCGCCGTCGGAATTCCGGAGCACCTGTCGAATGTTTTTTTCTGCCTTGCTCCGTGGCAGTAGCACCTCGTGACCGCAACCCTGGCATTTCAGCCGAAAATCCATGCCTGTGCGAAGCACCAACCAGTTTTTCTCCCCGCAGGGATGCTGTTTTTTCATCACCAAAATGTCACCCAGTCGAATGTCCATATTGTCCTCCTATTTCAATGCCTTCCAGTATTTTTGGGCAAGCTGTTCGATTTTATTGTCACCGTATTGGTAGTATTGCTGATTTTTCAAAGGGTCGGGCAGGTAGGTCTGCTCCACATAGTGGTTGGGGAAATCGTGGGGGTATTGGTATCCTTTGCCGTGTCCCAGTTTGGCTGCGCCACCGTAGTGGGCGTCCTTCAAATGGGCGGGAATGTCCCCGGTTTTCCCATGTTTCAGGTCGTGCAAAGCCAAATCGATGGCCACATTTGCCGAGTTGGACTTGGGGCAGGTGGCGAGAAAGATGACCGCCTCCGCCAGGGGAATCCGCGCCTCGGGCAGACCCAGTTGGAAGGCTGCGTCCACGCAGGCCTTGACGATGGCGATGGCCTGGGGGTGTGCCAAGCCGATGTCCTCGGCGGCGATGACCAGCAACCGGCGGGTAGGGGAGGCCAAGTCCCCGCCCTCCAATAGCCTTGCCAGGTAGTGGATTGCCGCGTTGGGGTCGGAGCCACGGATGGATTTTTGGAAGGCCGACAGAATGTCGTAGTGGCTGTCCCCATCCCGGTCGTATCGCATGGCGGATTTTTGGGTGATGGACTGGGCATCGGACAGGGCGATGTAGAGGGTGCCTGACCGTTCCTCCGCGGCGGAAATCAGCAGTTCCACCGCGTTCATGGCCTTGCGGACATCGCCACCGCAGGAGCGGGCTACGTGTTCCCAAACGCCTTCCTCTGCGATGCAAACCGCGCTCAATTCCTCCTCCATTTTGGCCTTGCCACGGTGCACCGCCCACAGCACATCTTCAGCCTCTAAAGGCTTGAACTCAAAGACGGTGGAACGGCTTAAAATGGCGTTGTAGATGTAAAAATAGGGATTCTCCGTGGTGGATGCAATCAGGGTAATGTTGCCATTTTCGATGTGTTCCAGGAGAGATTGTTGTTGTTTCTTGTTAAAATATTGGATTTCATCCAAATAGAGTAAAATGCCGTTGGGTGCCATCATGGTGCCCAGTTGGGCGACCACTTCTTTGATGTCGCTTGAGGTTGCCGTGGTGGCATTGAGGCGACACAACTTCCGTTTGGTGCGGTTGGCGATGATGTTTGCCACCGTGGTTTTGCCCACTCCAGAGGGGCCGTAGAAAATCAAGTTGGGAATCTGCTGGCTGTCAATGAGACGGCGAAGCATGGCGCCCTTTTTCAAAATATGCTGTTGTCCGCAGACGTCCTCAATGCCCTGTGGGCGCAGACGGTCAGCCAGTGGTTGATACATTTTTTCAGCTCCCTTGCGTAAATGGCAAAATAATAGTATAATGGAGAAAAGACAGGAGTGATGCACGTTGCATTTTTGGAAACACTTAAAAACCGTCACCAAACACAGAACGCTGGTGATGATTCATTGCTTTAAGGTTGGATTATATTGGCAGGGCTTGACCCACGATTTGTCCAAATACAGCCCCACGGAATTTCTGGCGGGGGTGAAATACTACCAGGGCATCAAAAGCCCCAATGTGGCAGAGCGGGAGGACAAGGGCTATTCCACAGCTTGGATTCACCACAAAGGCCGCAACCGCCACCACATGGAATACTGGACAGACTTGAAGCCCGGCACCCGGGAGTATGCCCCCATCCCCATGCCCGCCAAATATTTGGCAGAGATGGTAATGGATCGCATGGCGGCCTGCAAAACCTATCGTGGCAAAAGCTACGACGACAGCGCCGCCATCGACTACTTAAATATGTCCCGGGAATCCGTGCTGATGCACCCGGAAACATTGGCGAAATTGACCTATATTTTAGAACTACTTCGAGACAAAGGCGAATCAGAAACCTTCCAGTTTATTCGCCAAACAGTGTTGAAAAACAGAGAATTCTAATTATTTGCCTGAAAATTCTTTGCAGAATGGGGCTAAGGTACATTCCGTGCATTTGGGGGAACGGGCGGTGCAGACAGCTCTGCCGTGGAGGACGATGCGGTGGCAGAAGTCGGAGGTTTCGGCTTTGGGCAGGACTTTCCACAGCTGTTGTTCCACCTTTGCTGGATCCTTGCCCTTGGAAAACCCGATTTTTCCGCAGATGCGGATGCAGTGGGTGTCGCAGACCACGGCGGGTTGTTTGTAGATGTCGCCCAGGAGCAGATTGGCGGTTTTTCTGCCAACGCCTGGTAGTTTCAACAGGTCGTCCATATTGTCGGGGACGATGCCACCGAAGTCGGAAATCAGCATTTGACAGGCCAGGACGATGTCCCGGGCTTTGTGGTGGTAGAATCCGCAGGAGCGAACGTGCTCCTCCACTTCCAGCACATCGGCAGTGGCAAAGCTCTCCAGGGTCGGAAACCGGGCAAACATGGCGGGGGTCACCTTGTTGACCCGGGCATCGGTGCACTGGGCGGACAGCCGTACGGCAATCATCAGTTCGTAATCCGTATTATAATGTAAGGCACACAATGCGTCGGGGTAAAGATTTTTCAGTTCCTCAATGACAGTGGTGACTTGCTCTTTCATTCTCATGGCAAAACCTCCCGATTTTTCTCTATCATATCACAAAAAACGCGGAGTTTCCACCATAAATATTTAGGAGGTCGTATGGACAGCCAACATTTTTACATCATCGGTTCCAACTGTATTTCCTGTGGAAAGTGCACCAAAGTCTGTGAAAGTCAGGCAATTACCACAAATTTTGCCAATAAATTTAATATTTCCAACGAAATCTGTACCGGCTGCGGTCAGTGCCGAGAAATCTGCCCCGTCAGTGCCATCTGCGACATGGAGGACTAACCACTTATGTAGGGGCGATTCACGAATCGCCCTAATATTCCGCTCTACGAGGAGGGCGATTCTTGATTCGCCCCTACAATTTCGTCCTTGGGGACTGCCTTGGTCACCCCGGTGCGCCGTTCTTTGTCCAGCCCTCCCGCCATATGGCTGTTGGGGTTGTCCAAAAATCGGGCGCGAATCACCGATTGTTCTCCGAATTTTCGCCGTAAAATGTCTACGGTGGCATCGATTTTTTCCTTCCGTTCATAGGACGGCTCGTCGAACATACTGACCTGCCGTGGCGATTCCCCCTGGCTTAATTTGGTGACTTGGACACCGATTTGGCGCAGGGGACTTTTTGCGTCCCAATGCTCCTGGAGGGCGATGCAGGCCTGGTCGTACAGCTCCTGGGTTACGTTGGTGACGGCGGGCATTTGTCGTTGGTGTGAGGAATCGGTGAAGTCCTTGGTGCGGACGTGGACGGTCATGCACTGCCCGCGAACGCCGTCCTGGCGCATCCGCATCCCCACGGTTTCGCAGAGAGACAGAAGGACTTTGGTGGCCCCTACCAAAGTGGTCACGTCGGCGGGGGTGGTGATGGAGTTGCCGTAGCCTTTGTTGGCGGCGGCCTCGGTTTTTACGTTGGCGATGTCCCGCCCGTTGGCAAGATGCCAGATGGATTCCCCCTGTTTGCCGAACTTTTGATGGAGCAGGTTCACGTCGGCCTGTGCTAGTTGCCCAATGGTGGTAATGCCTAAAAAACTCAGCTTCTTTTTGGTGGATTTGCCCACAGAAAACAGGTCACCCACAGGTAAAGGCCAGAATTTTCTCTCCATTTCTTCGGGGAATAAGGTGTGGATTTTGTTGGGTTTTTCAAAGTCACCCGCCATTTTCGCCAGTAATTTGTTGGAAGAAATGCCGATGTTGACGGTAAATCCCAACTCTTTCCAAATCCGGGTGCGCATCAGTTCTGCGGCCTCCAGAGGGGAACCGTACAGCCCCATGGTGCCACTCATGTCCACCCAGGCCTCGTCGATGGAATACTGCTCCACCACTGGGCTGAAAGATTGGAGCATCTCCATAAACTTCCGGGATGCCCCCACATACAGGCTATAATCCGGCTTTGCAACCACCAGATTGGGGCATTTTTCCATGGCGAGAAAGAGAGGTTCCCCGGTCTGGATGCCGAACTTTTTGGCGGGGGTGCTTTTGGCTAAAATAATCCCTTTTCTGTCCTTTTTATCCCCGCAAATCACGGAGGGTACGTCCCGCAAGTCCTCTTTTTCACCCAAAACCGCCACCCGATGAGCCGCCGTCCAGGCCAGGAAGGCGCTGTTCACATCCACGTGGAAAATAATTCGTTCTGCCATCAGGACACCATCCTTTGAAGCACCCATTTGTGACTGCGAACGGTGTAGCGCAGTTCCAAAATCCGCTCTCGGTTGTCCATGTGGACTTTGCACAGGTAGACCATGGCCTCCACCCCCACGTATTGGACGGCGTGGTGGCTGAGAATTTGGAGGACGGAGATGGTATGGAGTTGGTGGTCGTCGTCTTCCACCCGAAAGCGGACAGGCTCCATCCGCCCCTGGGGATCGCAAAGGGACAGCATATGCACAGGAATCGGCTCCATAATTTCTCCTCCGTTCTCAAACGTTTGTTTTATTTTAGCACAAAGAGATGGGTTTGTCAAGATTGCCCGCCGTTCAAAAATCCATGTCTAACCACTTGACAAACGTGATATAATATAAGATACAAGAAAGGTGGTGGAGACTATGGCGCCGTCAGGCACGAAAAGCATTGCCAGAAACCAAAAAGCATTTCATGAATACTTTGTCGAAGAGCGATTTGAGGCAGGCATTGAGCTGTTCGGTACCGAGGTCAAATCCATCCGACAGGGCACCCTCAATATGAAGGATGCCTGGTGCTCCGTTCAAAATGGCGAAATATGGATCAAACAGCTCCATATCAGCCCCTATGAAAAGGGCAACATCTTCAACAAAGACCCTATGCGGGAACGTAGGCTCCTGATGCACAAGCGGGAAATCCGCATGATGCTGGACAAATCCAAGCAGGATGGCTACTCTATTATTCCCATCTCCATGTATTTTAAAAACTCCCGGGTCAAAGTGGAAATCGCACTTTGTAAGGGCAAAAAGCTCTATGATAAACGTGACGTTGCGGCGCAAAAAGACGCAAAACGGCAAATCGATAGAGCCATGAAGAGTGCTTCCAAATGGTAACACACCATTTCATGCACCCATAAAAGAAAGGAACCGATAACTATGGAAAAACCAATCGTAACCATTACCATGGAAAACGGCGGCGTGATCACTGCTGAACTGTACCCCGAAGTTGCTCCACAATCCGTCCGCAACTTCAACTACTTGATCGCCAAGAAGTTCTATGATGGCCTGATTTTTCACCGCGTCATCTCCGGCTTCATGATCCAAGGCGGTTGCCCAGACGGCACTGGCATGGGTGGCCCTGGCTACAACATCAAAGGCGAATTCCAACTGAACGGCATCGCCAACGACATCTCCCACAAGCGTGGCGTTCTGTCCATGGCTCGCTCTCAAATGCCTGATTCCGCTGGTAGTCAATTCTTCATCTGCCACGGCGACAGCGAATTCTTGGACGGCCAATACGCCGCCTTTGGCTGCGTTCTCACCGGCATGGAAGTGGTGGACGAAATCGCCGCCACCCAAACTGGTGCACAAGACCGCCCAGTTGTAGAACAAAAAATCGCCTCCATCACCATTGACACCAAAGGCGAAACCCTGAAACCTCCCACGAGAAAAAAGAGCCCATTTTAATTTTAGTTAGAAGTGATGAGTTAGGAGTGATTTTCCACAACAAAACTCCTAACTCCTCACTCCAAATTCCTAACTACTACATGGGGGCGTACTGGCTTCGACGGGGGTAGTGAGGCTGAGATAGCGAGCAGAGGTGTCTGACCTCTATAAAACGGGCAAACTTTTTAATTTAAACGACAACAATACTGTTGCTCTGGCTGCCTAATTAGGCGCCCGTTCCCCTAGGGAGGACCACGAACCTAGCTGGAGCGTCGATTAGTGGTGCACGTGCGTATGGTAAGCTTTGCCCATACCATGAATCATGAAGCTACCAAACCATAGAGGGTGACGACTCCCGCTATGGCAAGGAAATGTAAATAATCGTCTGCGCTCGGAGAAGTCTTTTCTAAGTTGCTTTCGGACGGGGGTTCGATTCCCCCCGCCTCCACCAACAGGAGTAGAACCCTTGATTTACAAGGGTTCTTTTCTTTTATACACGATTTATACACGATTTTAGCGAGTTTCTACACTTCAAATTTTAATGATGTGAACATTTTATAAACATTTGCGTATG
>JAWXUJ010000033.1:0-9165 GCA_044432765.1 Eubacteriales bacterium
ACATCTTTCCGCAGAGCTTTGATGGTCTCACGGGCGATGACCTTGCTGCCGATGGCGGCTTGGACTGGGATTTCAAACATTTGGCGGGGGATGTGTTCCTTCAACTTTTCGCACATTTTCCGGGCGCGGGGGTAAGCTGTGTCAGCAAAAAGGATGAAGCTGAGGGCATCCACCACATCGCCGTTGAGAAGAATGTCCATTTTCACCAATCTGCTGGTGCGATATTCGGACATTTCGTAGTCCAGGGAGGCATAGCCCCGGGTGCGGGACTTCAGGCTGTCGAAGAAATCGTAGATGATTTCATTGAGGGGCATATGGTAGTGGAGCTCCACCCGGGTGGGGTCCAGATAGGTCATGTCCTTGAATTCCCCGCGGCGCTCTTGGCACAGTTCCATGATGTTGCCCACGTATTCCTGGGGGGCAATGACGTTGGCCTTGACAAATGGCTCTTCTGCCTCGGCGATTTCGGCGGGGTCAGGGTAGTTTAGAGGGTTGTCCACCATAATGACGGTGCCGTCGGTCTTTGTGATTTTGTACACAACGTTGGGGGCGGTGGTGATGATGTCCAAATTGTATTCCCGCTCCAAACGCTCCTGCATAATTTCCATGTGTAAAAGTCCCAAGAAGCCACAGCGGAAACCAAAGCCCAAGGCGATGGAGCTTTCGGGCTCGTAGGTCATGGAGGCATCGTTCAGCTTCAATTTTTCCAGAGCGTCCCGCAGGTCGGGGTACTTGGAGCCATCGATGGGGTAAATGCCGGAGTAGACCATAGGTTGGGCTTCCCGGTAGCCGGGGAGGGCGGTGTCAGTTGGGTTTTCCACCGTGGTGATGGTATCGCCCACCTGGGTATCCGCCACGGTTTTGATGGAGGCGGTCAAGTAGCCTACTTCGCCGGCGCCAAGAGCGTCGCAGGGGGTCATGCCCTTGGGGTTCAGGTGTCCCACTTCCACCACTTTGTAGATGGCACCAGTTGCCATCATTTGGATGTCCATACCAGCGGAGACGGTACCCTGCATGACACGCATATAGACGATAACGCCCCGGTAGGAGTCGTATTGGCTGTCGAAAATCAGGGCTTGGAGAGGGGCGGTGCGGTCGCCGGCGGGAGCGGGAACGCCTTCTACAATCATCTCCAAGACAGCGGGGATGTTGATGCCGTTTTTGGCGGAAATTTCAGGAGAATCCTCTGCTGGTAGGCCGATAATGTCCTCGATTTCCTTTTTGACCCGAGCAGGGTCGGCGGCGGGTAGGTCGATTTTGTTTACCACAGGGAGGACTTCCAAGCCGTCGTCGATGGCAAGGTAGGTGTTGGCTAAGGTTTGGGCTTCGATACCCTGGGCGGCATCTACCACCAGGACGGCACCCTCACAGGCGGCAAGGGAGCGGGAGACTTCGTAGTTGAAGTCCACGTGGCCTGGGGTGTCGATGAGATTCAGGATGTAGTTTTCGCCATTCTGGGCGGTGTAGCCCATACGGACGGCGCGGGCTTTGATGGTAATGCCACGCTCCCGCTCAATGGCCATGTTGTCCAAAATCTGGTCTTCCATTTCCCGCTTGTCAATGGCGGAGCATTGCTCCAACAGGCGGTCAGCCAGTGTGGACTTGCCATGGTCGATGTGGGCAATGATGGAAAAGTTTCGCAACTTCGATAGTTCTGTCATGAATGCACCTCAAAAACTGTATTTGGTACTATTATATGATATTTTTGGGAATTTGTAAAGGGTGAACAATGGAATGATTGTGTTGTAGGGGCGATTCATGAATCGCCCGTGGCCATGGCAAGCCATGGCTCTACGCCACAGAATTAGATTGTGTGCTTCACCCAATCGGCTTGCAAATAATCTTGTATTTTTTTCAGCAATACAGGTGCTTTGCCGCCGACTTTTTTGGTGTCGATGTGGGCGGCGGGGATGCAGAAGGTGCCGGAGGATGAGACGATGACCTCATCAGCGGTGAACAGCTCTGCCACGGTGAAGGGGGTTTCATCTACAGGGATGCCCAATTCTTTGGCGCAGGCGATGAGGTTGGCCCGGGCGATGCCGGGGAGGATGTGGCAGTCGGTAGGGTGGGTTTTCAAGGCGCCGTCCTTTAAGATGTGGATGTTGGAGTGACTGCACTCGGTGACGACATCGCCACGGTGGAAGATGGCCTCTTCACAGCCGGCGATTTTCACCTTTTCTGCCGCCAACACGTTGGGGAGCAAGTTCAAAGTTTTCACGTTGCAGTGGAAGAAGCGGGTGTCCTCCACGGTGATGAGGTCCATGGTTTGGTAGGTGTCACGGATGGGCACAGGGCGAAGCATAACCCACAGATTGGCGGGGCAGTCGGGGTAGGCATGGTTGCGGATTGCGGAGCCTCGGGTGATTTGCCAGTAGACAAACTGGTCGCCACAGTCCAACTTTTTCACCAGATTGCAGAGCAGGGTTTTCAGTTCCCCTTTGTCACAGGGGACAGTCATGCCCATAAGGGCGGCGGAGTTATAGAAACGGTTGATGTGGGCATCGAGACAGTAGATGGTGTAGTTGCCGGCATAGGTGGCATCGTAGACACCGTCGCCAAAATAGCAGGCACGGTCGTTCATGGGGACGGACATATTCTCAATTTCGTCAAATTTACCGTTGTAATATCCAAGTGTTTTCATAGTGTGACCTCCAGTGGTTTTTCTTACATTATACACCATAGATGAAAATTTTGCATCCTATTTTGAAAAACGTTGCAGGAAATTTACAAATGTGATATAGTTTAGTTAGGAGTTAGAAGTTAGGAGCGTGTCGGATATGATTGGAATTTTAGCAGCCATGCAGGTGGAATTGGCATATTTTGTGTCTGTGATGGAGGATGTGGAGTCCTTTACCTTTGCCAAATTGCCCTACTACCGCGGTAAACTGGACGGTCGGGAAATCATCGTCGCCATCGGCGGGGTGGGTACAGTCAACACCGCTGTCCACGGACAGATTATGATTGACAAATTCGGGGTGGACACCATCATCCAAAGTGGTATTGCCGGCGGTTTGGTGGACGACATTCACACCTTGGACATGGTGGTGGCGGACAAGGTGGTCTACCACGATATGCAACCCCACATTCTGGAGCAGTTTGAGCCACTGGAGCCAATCTACAGCACCACGGCCTCCCTGGTGGAGAAAGCCAAAGGATTGGACGATTTCCATGTGGGCACCATCGCCAGTGGGGACTGGTTCGTGGAGACGGCAGAGCATCGCAATGACATCGCCAAGCGAACCGGGGCGCTCTGCTGTGAAATGGAGGGCGCCGCCCTGGGTCAACTAGCGGATTTGAACGGCATCGATTTCCTGGTGGTACGTTGCATTTCCGACAATGCCAACGAAAAACCGGACATGACCTACGCCCAGTTTGAACAACTTGCCGCCGATAAATGTGGAAATTTTGTTCGGAAATTAGTGAAAAAATTATAAAAAATCGCCCCAAAAGGGGCGATTTTTTTGATTTAATTGGATTCCAACAACTGCTTGGCTTTTCGGGCCACGATGATTTCTTCGTTGGTGTCCACCACGAAAATGGGGATGGAGTTAACGGTGCCGATGTTGCTACCGCCTACATTTTCATCGTTTTTCACTGGATCGACTTCCACACCGAAGCATTTCAAGTCGTCCAGGGCGGCGGCGCGGAGGTTTTTGCCGTTGCGCCCGATGCCTCCACCGAAGACAATGGCATCCAGCCCGCCCATGGCAGCCATATAGCTACCAATGTATTTTTTGATGGAATAAGCATAGGATTTTACCGTATTTTGGCAGTTTATATCGCCTTTTTTCGCCATTTCCTCCACGTCGCGCAGGTCGCCAGACACACCGCCGGACATCCCCAGGAAGCCGGAATCTTTCTGCAACATGGCCTTGACTTCATCCAGGCTCATGCCCAATTCCTCCACCAAATAGAAAATGATGTAGGGATCCATGTCGCCGGCTCGGTTGTTGTGCATGACCCCGCATTGGAGGCCCATGCCCAGGGTGGTGTCCACGCTGACCCCATTTTTCACGGCGCAAAGGGAACCACTGCCGCCCAGGTGACAGCAGACCAATTTTAGGTCGTCTCGCCCCATGGTTTTGGCGGTCCAGGTGGAAAGATATTCCAGAGATGCACCGTGGAAGCCGTACCGCCGGATGCCCATTTCTGCGTATTTGGCGGGTATGGGGTAGAGGTAGGCTTCGGGGGGCATATCCTTGTGGAAGGCCGTCTCGAAGGAGCCAATCATGGGAGTTTCTGGCATCAATTCCCTAAACTGGCGAATGGCGGAAATATAGGGTGGATTATGGGCGGGAGCGACGCAGTTGAAGTCCGCCATGGCAGACAAAACTTCTTCCGTCAGGTACTCCACGCCGGTGACCCCTTTGGCCAAAACTACCTTAAATCCAACGGCATCCACGTCGGAAAGCGCGTCAATGACACCGTCCAATAGGGCATCTAGCATCCGAGATATTGCTTCTTTATGGGATGGGAAAGGATTGATTTCGCGGTTGTTTTCGGAGTTTATTGCATTTTTCCAATAAAATTCGCTTTTGTCGGTACCGACCCGCTCAGCGCCGCCAGAGGCCAAAACAGCTTCGCTCTTTTCCATGTCGAACAACTGATATTTCAGGGATGTACTGCCTACATTGCAAATTAAAATCTTCATAAAATCCTCCAAAATCAAAATTCTGCGGGGTTCCAATGATGGTGCTGTAGGGAACCGTAAATCAGCGGAATGTCCAAAAGTTGCACCAGTTTTTTTGCGAATATGACCTGTTCTTTTGTTTCGCATTGGTTGACCATAACCAGGTCGCCCAGGGCTTCTTTTTTCAGGACAGTGGCTAAAATTTCAGGGGTTACTCGGTGGGTTTCTTGGCAATTTGCCAGTGATGCGAACTGTTGGGGACAGTGGCAAACCTGGCCAATCTCTCCGCCAAATCCGCTGGCACCCGCCACCAAAATTCGTCGGTTTGTGCCGGGGGGAATCACCGGTTCGAAGTCCCGGTGGGCTTTGAGTGGCAGGTTTTTCGAGCCATCGGCCTCGACAATCACATAGTCCGCAAGGGCGGTGAGTCGATGGAATGGTATGGTGGGTTCAGCTAATTTTCCTCCATCGACTTTGGTGCCAATGGAGATTTTTTTGTGTAGTTTTAACAATTCTACTACCTGATTTTCGTCATTTCCAACATAGACTGGCATGGTATTTGAGGGGAAGATGCGGGTGGTGGTGGTGAAGATGACAGTGCCGTCTAGTTGTGAAGCTAAAGTGTGGGCAAGAGTGGTCTTGCCACCGCTTCCCACAATGGCGGTGATACCCTTTGAAATGGGGAATAAAGTTGCTAAATTATCCATAAATTAGAGAAATCACCCCATAAACGACGGGTTGGTGTAGCAGATAAATCCATAGGGAATGACGACCGCAAGCACTGAAAAAGCGGATGATCAGATTGTCTCCATCGACCTTTGGGAACAGGGTTTTCTTGGCTTTGTAGACGGTTTTGCCCAGCAGTCCACCGAGCAAAAACCACCCGAAATTGGGGAACAGTGGGAAGTAATCTCCTGCACTAAAACCAGGGCTCCGCAAGCCGAGAGGGAACAAAAAGGTGACAGAAACCGTCAAATTGACGAAACAGTATCCGGCGATGATAATGACCACGGAAAGCAATCCCAAAGCCCAGTTTGGCAACTTTCGGAACAGGGGATAGAGCATCATAGATGCACCTAAAAGGTGGAGAATTCCGAACCAAATGGACACGGATTCATGGAGCATTCCCATGAGAATCATGGTGTATGTCACCGCGGAAATTACCATCCCAAAGGCGAAGACAATCAGTCCGCGTTTGAAACTGGAACGGCCTAAGTTGGCACAAATGCCAGAAATTAGGATAAAAATAACACCGCCATACTGCATAATGAAAGCGAAAAAAGGGTGAATATCAATTTTAAAGCCTGCAAAACTTCGCAAATCATAAATAGCATGAACCAGAATGACGCAGAGGATGCAGAAGCCACGGAAGGCATCCAACTCCCAAATACGGGATTTTTTTTCCATCATCATTGGTTCGCCTCCTCTTCTAAAACCCGATAGGCGATTTTGCCAACCTTGGTTTTTGGTAGTTCCGCGCGGAATTCAATGTCGTATGGCCAGGCGTATTTTGCAATGTGTTTTTTGCAGTGCGCCAGAATATTGGCCCGCAATTCCTCCGATGGAGCGAAGCCGTCTTTGAGGACTACATAGCCTTTTACTTTTTGCCCTTTATAGCTGTCTTTTACACCGATAATACAGGATATATTGACACTTTCATGGCATTCTAATACATTTTCCAACTGGCTTGGATAGACGTTGTAGCCACTGGAAATGATCACCCGTTTGATGCGTTGCTTGAAATATATGAAGCCATCATCGTCAATTTGACCAAGATCACCGGTGTGGAGCCAAACGCGACCGTCTAAGTGGCGACAGAGGGTGTCTGCTGTCTCTTTTTCGTTGTCCAAATAGCCCAACATAACCGTGGGGCCGGAGATGCAGATTTCTCCGTCCATGTTGGCGGGCAATTCCTCCAGGGTGCCGGGTTTGACGATTTTGTAGAAGGTGTCAGGGTAGGGGATGCCGATGCTTCCCGATTTTGCCATGGTCACCGGGGTCAAACAACTGGCGGTGACACATTCGGTGGTGCCATATCCCTCTCGAATTTGTGTTGGAGATTTGTGGGCGGACAGGAAGTCGTCCATCCGCTTTTTCAAAGGGACGGACAAGGTATCGCCACCGGAGTATACCCCTAATAAATGGGATAAATCTGCATTTTCTAACCGTTTTGAGGATAAAAGTGCCTCAAAAAGTGTAGGGACACCGCTGATGATGTTGGGTCTTGTGGTAACCAGAAGCTTGGCATAATTGTCCAGTGAGAACTGGGGTACCAGGATGCAAACTGCGCCTCCGACCAGTGCGGTGTGGATGCCGATGCCCAAGCCAAAGCCGTGGAAAATGGGCATGACTGCTAGCATTTTTAGGGTGCAAAGAGGTGGTAAACCGCTGGCGGCGATGGTTTGGAGTGCCAGGGCGTTGAAATTGTAGTTGGTTAACATAATGCCTTTGTTGGTGCCAGTGGTACCGCCGGAGTAGAGGATGGATGCCACGGCAGAGGGGTCGCTGTCCACTGGTGGGAGACTTTTGTTGGAAGTTTTGCCCTTGGCAAGGAAATCTGTCCAAAGGGTGTAGCCGGTTTTTGGCAACTTGGGCAACTTTCTCTGCTTGGTCAGTTGGAAACCAAGAGCCAGCGCGGGAGGAAACTCATTTTTAATCTTTGCGATTAAAATGGTGAAATTATTCGGTAAATCAGATTGAATTTCCGATAATTTCGGATAAAACTGATCTAAAGTCAAAATGGCTTTACTTTTGGAGTTTTGGATGTAAAACAAAATTTCCGACGGCGCAGACAAGGGGTGAATCATGGTGGAAACAGCGCCCAGACGGTTGAGGGCGTAGAAACAGTCCACAGCTTGTGGACAGTTTGGCATACAGATGGTGACGCGGTCGCCTTTTTGGATGCCTAGTTCCACCAAGGCTTTTGCGGTCCAATCCAGGCGTTTGACCAACTGTGGATAGCTGATTTTTTTACCCATAAAGTCGTAGGCGATGTTGCTTGGGAATTTTTGGGCGGTTCGCGCTACCATTTGGTACATGGACAGGGCGGGGTATTCCAAATTGGCGGGGATATCGCCGTAAAAATTTAGCCAAGGGGCGCTTGCAGAAATGCTCATAAGTTTTCCTTTCTCACAGGGGTTGCAGGATTTTTGCCAAAGGGGAACGGCGGACTTCCATGGCGCCAACGGGGCAAAATTCCTGACAGCAGAAACAGTGAATGCACTGTTTATATTTGATTTTCGGGATATTATTGACCATTTCGATGGCTTTTGCAGGACAAATATCGGAACATTTTTTACAACCGATACATTTGGATTTTCTCAATGCCGGCTTGGGGGAAATGACGTTTTGGATGAATTTCCCTCGAACACGGTGGGTCAGGGAGTCGCCCATGCCGGTAAAAAGAAGGCTGCTTTGGGCATCCAACGTCTCATAGTCTGCCACGATTTTGGACTGCCAATCACCGGAAATTTCCAGTTGTTCAACGGTTGCTGGGATGTATCCGCGCTCAAACGCGGCCTCTAATGTGGGCACTTTGGACTTGTCCAAGCCCAGGAGGGCGGCACACAGCAGGTCTAATTTGTGAGGGATTTGTGCGCAAGCCACCATGCCGATTTGTCGCGGTGTGCCAGAGGTGGGGCCGTTGCCTTCCATGCCCACAATGCCGTCCACAATGGATAGGTTCGGGTTTACATAATCATTTAAGTCCACCAACATTCTGGCGAAATCGGCAGGGTTGGAATATTTGAAATGGTACTCCGGTTTTACCGTTCCGGGAATGACACCAAACAGGTTTTTGGCGGCGGCAGACATCCCCATCATGCCGTGGGTTTTCAGCTTGCATACGTTGATAATGCCGTCGCATTTGGCTAGATAGCCGGTATATGGGAATGATTTGCAAACTTTTCCGGCTGGGAAATCTGCTAAAACCTGGGAAAAATCGTCATTGAGGTCGGCACCGTAGGCGGTGACATCTTCCATGCCGGTGGCGCGGTAGATGGCGCGGACATAGGGGCGGGTGTAGAGGCCACCGGGACTATCACCGATGACTACGGAGGCACCTCGCTCCACCAAAATCTGGGTCAAGGCGCAGAGAATCGTGGGATGGGTGGTGGCGGCGAGTTCCGGTTTCATCTGAGAGACCAGGTTGGCCTTGACGGCGATGGTCATGCCGGGTTTCACCCAGGAAAGTCCATCAATTTGCTGAATAATCTGTAAAAGTGCCTGTTTGCACTGGATAAAATCGTATTTATCACAGGAGGCGATGGAGACATCGATGGCCATGGTCTGCTCCTTTCAAAATTGGTAAAGGTTATATACTACATATAGTATACCAAATTCCGGAGGCGGTGTAAACCTTGGGAAGAAATTTCTTGCAAATTTGGTGCTTTGGAGGTAAAATAGTATCAATTCGTTTGCACATCATAGGGCTAAAACAAGGAGAAACGTTATGAGTTTGTATACAAAAGAAATGGGTCGGCCGGGAAATTGCGATGGAAGATTGGAAAAAGAGGTTGCTTGCTACGACCTTTTGG
>JAWXUJ010000034.1:0-9134 GCA_044432765.1 Eubacteriales bacterium
CTATCGCCTGGCTTGATGCCTGTTTATAAGAACAACCAAGCGGATTTTTCAATCTGCTTGGTTGTTCTGCCCATTTTTAGATTTCTATGTTTTTGCCTAGCGATTCTACTATTGGAATCGCTTAACTTAATGACATTGATTTTTGTACAGCGTCTTTTTCATTTTTGCTCATGGGATAATCTTCTTCGGTTTTTGGTAACGCTCTTGTTCAGAGAAGATACATCCGCAATATTTTTGGATATAATATCCGGCTTCTCTGGCTTTTTCCTGGCCTTCTCGGAACAATGGGCGGAAATCCACCTCCATAAACTGGGTTCCAAATTCCGCGGCAGCCCGGTGGGCAACCTGGGTCATCAGCTCATGGTTTTGGTAAGGAGAGATGAACAGGGTGGAGGTAAAACCGTCGAATCTATTGGCCTTGGCATACTCTGCCGCCACCCGGAACCGCATTTCATAGCACTTGACACACCGCCCCTGGATATCTTCTGCCACTTCTCGGACAAAGGGGCGCAGGCCGTACTCATCCCGCTCTGCCAGAGGCAATCCTCGGGAGGCAAACAGTTCCCGAACACAGTCCCGCCGACTGCGATACTCTGTAAAGGGGTGGATGTTGGGGTTGTACCAAAATCCAGTGACGTCGTGGCCTACCTCTGTCAAGGTGGTCAAGGGACGATTCCCACATGGGGCGCAACAAACGTGCAACAGCAATTTCATGAAAACACCTTCTTCGTCAATTTTCTCTATTATACCATAAATGCGCAGCATTTTGGTATAATATGGCATCTTTTGCGGTTCTTTGCGGAGCAAAGGAGCAAAACTGCCATTTTAAAATAGAATGATTGCTTTTGCAATCATTCTACCACAAAAACCCCGGTTTGTGTTACCATTTTACGTAGTTTTTCAAATCCCTGGTAATATTGTCGTGAAATTGCCCTAAATTCTTGTATAAATTGTCGAAAAAGTCAGAACCTTTGTGCATTTCACCTTTGCAATTTTTCCTGTATACTATATATAATGAAACATTGAAATAACGGAGGTTCTTTTTGTGAAAAACTACTACCACGTTTCTCCCTCCCACGACGGCTGGACAAATCTTGCCACCGACGAATGGATTTTAGACAACATCGAAGACGACGAGCTGTTTCTCTTTTTCTACGTCAACAAAAATGCCGTGATTCTCGGCAAAAACCAAAACCCCTGGAAAGAGTGCAACATGGATGCCATGAACCAGGACGGCGTGCAACTGGTGCGCCGTATCACCGGTGGTGGCGCCGTGTACCACGACTGTGGCAACCTGAACTTCTCCTTCATCGCCGGCAAAAATCGCTACGATGTGGACAAGCAGTTGGGCATGATTCTCCAAGCCCTCCGCGCCCTGGGCATCCCCTGTGAATGCTCTGGTCGCAACGATATGCTATGTCAGGGCAAAAAATTCTCCGGCAACGCATTCTGCTCCCGAAAAGGTGCCAGACAACACCACGGCACCTTGCTGATTCATTCGGACTTGTCCAAACTGCAAAACTACCTCAATGTGGATGCCCGGAAGTTGGAGGCCAAAGGTGTCACCTCTGTCCGCAGTCGGGTGTGCAACTTGACCGACTTCTCCATGACACTGTCAGTACCCATTATGATTTCCAGCCTGCGCCAGGCCTTCCGCAAAACCTACGGCGACTACACCGAATGGATGCCCCAAGGCCTGGCCCTGGCAGAAATTCAAACTTACCGGGAAAAACACGCCTCCTTCGACTGGCGCATTGGTCAAACCCCCCGGTTCGACATTGAGTTCGACACCCGCTTCCCCTGGGGCGGTGCCCAACTCCTGCTGACCCTTCTGGATGGCAAAGTCTCCGCCGTGGAACTGTTCACCGACGCACTGGACAACCAACTCCCCAACACCGTCCGGGACTTGCTCCAGGGATGTCCCTTTGAAAAGGTTCAGCTGGTGGACGCACTCTACGTCAGCGAAAACGAACAAATCCGCGACATCGCCAGCTTCATCGCCATGGAGCATTTCTAAACACAAAAAACGCCCCCAAGGACAAATGTCCCTGGGGGTGTGTTGTTTAAATCTCGATCAAATCATATTCATCGGTGCCAAGTTCAATTTTCTTGGCATGCTCAAAAATGGTGCGCCAGTTGGTGGTGGGATGGAGGGCATCGAAGTGGTCTGCCACACCAGGAACGCCCCGGTCTTCCAAAAGGGAGCCAGGCAACCGCTGTTGCTTATTCACTGCGTCCACACAGGCCTTGTCGATGGCAACGCCGTCAAAGGAGGCAAACATCCCGATGTCTGGCACGATGGGCACATCATTTTCAGAGTGACAATCGCAGTTGGGAGAGATGGCATTTGCGATGGAAATGTGGAATTGAGGCCGGTTTTGTACGACAGCCTTGGTGTACTCCGCAATTTTGCAGGACAGCACATCAAAGGAGTTGTCCGAGCCAGGTTGCACCGCCGCCATGGGACATACGCATAGGCAACGTCCACAGCCCACGCACTTGTCGTGGTCGATGGTAATTTTATCGTCGTCACCCATAACAGGGGCGCTGTGGGCGCAGACATCTTGACAAGCGCCACAGCCCACACATAGGTTGGATTCCACATAGGGCTTGCCGGCGGCGTGCATATCCATTTTGCCACCGCGGCTACCGCAACCCATGCCCAAGTTCTTCATAGAACCGCCAAAGCCCACACATTCGTGCCCTTTGAAATGGGACAGAGAAATGATGATGTCGGCATCCATGACGGTGCGACCGATTTTTGCAAACTTGGTGTATTCGCAGCCTTCCAGAGGAACCAGGGTTTCATCATCGCCTTTCAGGCCGTCGGCGATGATGACCTGACATCCGGTGGTAGCGGGAAGGAACCCGTTCCAGTTGGCGGTATCCATGTGATCAACCCCATTGGTGCGCCCGCCCACATACAGGGTATTGCAATCGGTGAGGAAGGGCTTGCCACCACAACTTTTCACGAAATCTGCCACAGTTTTGGCGTAGTTGTGGCGCAAAAATGCCAGGTTGCCCATCTCGCCGAAGTGCATTTTGATGGCGACAAACTTACCCTCGAAGTCGATGTCACCCATGCCCGCCGTAGCCATAAGCCGTGCCAATTTCTGCTGGGTGTTCTCGGTAGCAGTTGCTCTAAAGTTCGTAAAATATACCTTTTCCTTTTCCATAAAAATACCAAACCTTTCATTGCATATATAGTTTTAGTATACTAAAATATCCACCCCATGTCAACTGCCGTATTTACCTGGCTATTCGCAAAATAGAGTAGGTTTTGATTACAAATCGCTTTCTCCAAATGAGAACAGACACCAAAAAAGTGGTGTTTGACAACGACAGCAACTTTACCCTCACGACAGGGACGGAGTGGATTTCTTGAAAATACTTGTATTTTGATGAAGTTGTGATAGAATGACGTATATAGACTGTTTGTGGCAACGAGGAGAGAATAACATGAAAAATTCAAAGTAGTATTGGCGACTTCTATAGCTGTTATAGGGCTATTGGGGTTGGGGATTTACAGGGCATTTTTTACAATACAAAATATTGACTTGTACCATCACCGCAACCAGCAGGCAATTAGTGAAACATCTAGCAGTATTGGTCATAGGCCTTGGCTGGTGGGCGAATCCTGACTACGGCGGAGGCACCGCAGGCGCAGCTACAACAGGCGGATCCGTTGCAGATGTTGCACAGCTTTACAGCACCGACCAGTCACAGCGGTTGGAAGTGGAATTGGTATCATGGCAGTCCGAGGGCTTTCGTGCCATTGTGGTCACGGGAGACGATGCTGGCCTCTTTCCAGTAGATGGAGAACTGTTGGTGTTTTTTGAGGATGATACGGAAATTTTCTTGGCTGACGGCACCACATTCCCGTATACTGCAGACGATTCCCGTGCCGAAGAAATTGGCTGGGAGGAGGGCACGTCGGTTTCCGTCACTTTCTCCACCTATGAGGAATACCAGCCAGGCAACCACCTGATGGTTATATCAAAATATTTTGGTATAACCATTGACATTTCAACTTTCAAAGCATATAATAGTCATATAAAATAATTTTGATTTGAGGTGATTGTATGCAAGACTGTGCAAGTACAGCAAAAGTATTTAAGGCTTTGTGTGATGAATCACGAGTTGCTATCATACATTTTTTAGGCTCTGGTGAAAAGTGTGCCTGTCATATTTCCGAAGAACTTGGCATTGCACAATCTAAACTGTCTTATCATATACTTTTTGGTTGCTGACGTTGTCAGCGCGCTGCTTACGCAGCTACCGCCCTTTGGGCGAACCAAAGCCGTGTAGCGATTGACAATGTTGGCTTACGCCAACAGGGCTTCGCCCTAACGGCCTGACGGCCTATTGTCAAAAGTTATGAAAATATTATGCGAGTCTGGTTTGGTAGAGAGCTGGTACGTTGGCAAGTGGACACATTATCAAATTAGCAAGCGTGGAAGTGAAATTGCAATTACTATGCTACAAGAATTAACTGCAGTTGAACAAGGTGAGTTGCCTAATTGTTGCGGAAAATAAAAGCCATCGCTTTTAGATGGTTTTTTTTCAAACGAAAACATCAAAATAATTTGATTTGGCTATCGCGAGGTAGTCTAAATTTTGAAATTATATATCAAAAATAATCGATTTAATTAGGGAGGATTTTACAATGGAAGCAATCAAAACAGCTTGGGATTTTTTTCAAAATCAGATTTTGGGAATGTCTTGGCTAAACACAGGAATTGGGGAATTATTGACATCAATAGGACTTGATATTGACGGTGCTAGGAGAATGATATAACTATGAAAAATAATAAAATTAAAATTTTAATCCCCCTACTGATTGTGGCAGTGATTGCTGGTATGTGGTTTTTCAAACAACAACAAGAAGCAGAACAAATAGAAGCAGATTCACAACTGACAGAAAGCCTTGCTGATGAAAATTTTGCATTAACTGCAACGTCAATAGACTTAGATGTTTTAAGTGAATATGGTTTGCCAATCATGATAGATTTTGGTGCTGATTCTTGCGTTCCTTGTAAGGAGATGGCTCCTGTGTTAGTTACGCTGAATGCAGAAATGCAAGAAAAAGCCATTGTGAAATTCGTGGATGTGTGGAAAAATCCAGAAGCAGCCACAGATTTTCCCGTTCAAGTAATTCCAACACAAATTATTATTAACGCAGATGGAACACCTTATGTTCCAAGTGAAAATATGGATATTGAATTTATTATGTACGCTACACAAGATACGGAAGAACACGTATACACAGCTCATCAAGGTGGTCTAACCGAAGAACAAATGCGAGCAATTTTAGCTGATATGGGGGTGGAATAATGGATGCAATGCTAGAACAAATATCAAGCATCATCCAAAGTAATCCCTATGTTGCACCGTTACTGGCTTTGGTAGCTGGTCTGCTTACATCATTTACGCCGTGTTCCCTATCTAGCATTCCTTTGATTGTGGGATTCGTTGGTGGAACAGGTGGAAGAAATACGAAACGAGCATTTTGGTTGTCTGTAACATTTGCAATCGGTTCAGCTGTCACCTTTACAACACTAGGCGTTGTTGCCTCGATGGCGGGCAATTTAATTGGTACTTCAGCCAGCTGGTGGTATTTGATATTAGGTGTGTTGATGGTGTTGATGGCACTGCAAACTTGGGGGATTTATGAAATCATTCCCTCCAGTTATCTTGTGTCAAAAAGCACAAAGAAAGGTTTTTTAGGAGCATTTGTTGCAGGTATCCTTGCAGGTATCTTTTCATCACCATGTTCAACACCAGTTCTAATTGTACTGCTTGCCATTGTTGCTGGCGAAGGTAATTTGCTGTTTGGCATTATTTTGTTACTTCTTTATTCTATCGGTCACGGAATTCTTGCCGTGGTCGCTGGTACTTCGGTAGGCTTTGTTCAAAAACTATCACAAAGTGAAAAATATGGTGCGTTTAGCAAGGTGCTAAAAATTGTTATGGGAATCGTGATTTTGGGAATTGGTTTCTATATGTTTTATCTAGGTTTATAAGTCTTATTACAAATCAAAAAAGAAGATGGGTAGCTCTATTCAACTTCTAACAATAAAAAAGGAGAACTATTATGGCATTATTTAATTTTGGTAAGAAAAAAGAAGAAAAAGTGACAGCTACTTGTGGTTGTGGAAGTCAATGTGGCATAAGTGATATTGAAAATGCAAGAATTATTGTACTAGGTGCTTGTTGCAAGAAAAGCTCCGATACGTTTGCAAACGTAAAACAAGCCGCTTTAGAACTTGGCATCAAAGAAGATGTTGCGAACATTGGCGATGTAACTGAAATTGCAAAATACGGTGTTATGTCTACACCTGCTCTTGTAGTCGATGGAAAAGTTGTTTCTATGGGTAAAGTATTGGAAAAAGATGAAGTAGTCACTATTTTACAAAAAGTACGTGGATAAAGGAGAAAGCATGGAAAACAGCAAAACAAGTGGTATCGGATTTTTTGAACGATATTTGACAATATGGGTAATCATTTGTATGGTTGTAGGTGTTTTGATTGGGAAATATCTGCCGATTATCCCCGCATTCTTAGGTGGTTTTGAATATGCAAAAGTATCCATCCCAATCGCCATTTTAATTTGGCTTATGATTTATCCAATGATGATGAAGGTCGATTTTCAAAGCATTAAAGATGTGGGTAAAAATCCCAAAGGACTATTTGTAACATGGATTACAAACTGGCTCATTAAACCATTCACAATGTTTGGAATTGCGTGGGTGTTCTTCTTTGTCGTATTCAAAGAATTTATACCCGTTGAACTTGCAACAGATTACCTTGCAGGAGCAGTACTTTTAGGTGCAGCACCCTGTACGGCGATGGTTTTTGTTTGGAGTCATCTAACAAAGGGAAATCCAGCATATACCGTTGTTCAAGTGGCGACCAATGATCTTATTATTCTAGTTGCATTTACGCCGATTGTCGCATTTTTGCTTGGCGTTTCTGGAGTGGCTGTTCCTTGGGATACACTGATTTTATCAGTTGTTTTATTTGTGGTAATACCTCTTGCAGGTGGTGTTCTCACTCGTATTCTGGTGACAAAAAGCAAAGGGAAAGCGTATTTTGAAAAGCAATTTATCCCAAAATTCAGCAATGTAACCATTATCGGATTACTTTTAACCCTTACCTTGTTATTTGCATTTCAAGGTAGTGTGATTTTAGAAAATCCGATTCATATAGTACTCATTGCTGTACCACTCATTATACAAACATTTTTAATTTTCTTTATTTCCTATATTGCATCAAAACTACTAAAACTCCCCCACAATATCGCCGCACCTGCGGGCATGATTGGTGCATCAAATTTCTTTGAACTTTCAGTGGCTGTTGCAATCTCGTTGTTTGGTACAGATAGTCCAGTTGCACTAGCAACAGTAGTTGGTGTACTTGTAGAAGTGCCTGTTATGTTGATGCTTGTAAAAATTGCCAATAATACCACGCATTGGTTTGGGAAAGGGAATAAGAACGTATGATAAAAAAACTAAAAGACAATTTTTTGCTTATCATATTGATTGTATTGTTCATATACAAAATGTTTTTTGCACCACCCTGTTCAGCTGGAACTGATACTGTAGATGACAATTATACAGTAATTGAGCAATCAGAGGTTCTACCTAATCAAGAATAAATAATAAATATGTAGATGAAATGGAGAATTGAATATGAGCAAAAGATGGTATCCAGTTATTGATTATGATAAATGTGTAGGTTGTATGGCTTGCAATGATATGTGCAAGCATGGGGTTTATAAACCAGACGAAGAAATGGAGAAACCCAAAGTAGTATATGGTAATGGCTGTGTGTATGGATGTCATGGTTGTGAACGCAAATGTCCTGTGGGTGCAATTCACTATTATGGTGATGATGGCACACTTGATTTAGACTACGATTTTGCGACTTATAAACCAGAACTAGAATGTAATGGAAAGCCAAAGGTTGCATTTGTTTGTAATCACAACTCTTGCAGAAGTCAGATTGCAGAAGCTCTTGGTAAATCACTTTCTTCTGATGTGTTCGACAGTTATTCAGCAGGTACAATTATCAAAAACCAAATCAATCAAGATGCAGTTCGTATCATGAAAGAAGTGCATAATATTGATATGGAAGAAACACAGTTCAACAAAACAGTTGATGATATTCCACAACCTGATGTTGTCGTTTTTATGGGTTGTAATGTAAGCTGCCCTAATGTACCTTGCCAATATGCTGAAAACTGGGGACTTGATGATCCAAGTGGTATGAGTGATGACGTTTTCAAGGAAACGATTAACGCTATCTACGAAAAAGTGCTTGAATTGAAAGAAAAACTTTTGTAGTATTGATATGCAAATGAGCAAAGGAAAAACGTCATCATAACCTTAATGAAGCACTTGTTGATTCAATACCATAACCTATAGCGTAGGGTGGCCCTTGGAAAATTTCCAATTTTTTTGAAAAAAATCCACAAATCCACCATCTTTTATGCTATAATAAAAGATATGATTGCTAACATTTCTGTAATTTTCGCCTGTAGAAAGGACGTACCCATATGAACATGAGCCCCGCCGCCGCTTGGATCAATGCCACCTGCGCCGGCTTTGACTGCTATTGGTTGGCACAAATGCACAGACTATCCCATACCCGCCACGGCAAATTCTTTGTCAAATTATCCCTGTTATTCGACTTAATCGGGAGAAATGGCATTCTTTTTATTCTATTTGGTGGCATACTTGCCGCTTTTAGCAACACCCGCCGACTGGGGGTTTCCATTTTGGTGTCCCTGGGTCTAGGCGCACTGATCACCAATTTAATCATCAAACCTCTGGTGCGTCGCCCCCGCCCCTACAAGATGGGCTACGACCACTGGTGGAAGGCCGTGGGCTGTCACCAGGAGTTGGATGCCTCCTTCCCCTCTGGGCACACCACCGCCGCCATGTCCCTCATGTCCGCCATGTTTTTTGTGTCCGGTTGGAGCTACGGTTGGGTCCTCCTCCTCTTCGCCCTAGTCATGGGACTGACCCGCTGTTATCTTATGGTTCACTACCCCTCTGACATTTTGGGTGCCTTTGTGGTAGGACTGGTCACCGGTTGGCTGTCCTCCGTTATTTTGGTCATCACATGGAAGG